>RFPC01000099.1 GCA_009926305.1 bacterium | reverse complement strand
CACAGATAATGAAAGCACCGCCAATTGCGAGCCCTCCCAGGAATCGTCGCGGAAGAATGAGCAAGAGTGAAATTATAAGTAAGATAAAGAGCGGAGCCTTGAAGTAGAGAAAAGAGGTCGTAAGTCCAGCAGAAAAGAACCGTTCTTTTCGTATAAGATAAAATGCAACTCCAAGAATGAAGACACCGATCGCGGAAAGTTGCCCTCCAGCGAGGGTTTCGATGGTAAATGGCGTGAAGGCAACAGCGCCAAGATAGAAAAGCATTCTGGAGAAAGGGAACTGGTAGTCCAAGGCCCGAATCACAAGCTCTAGCCCGAGCAGAAATACAATGAAGGAGGTGAGACTCCATGCACAAAACGCTTGAGGCAGAGAGAGGAAGGAGAATGGAATGAAAATGAGGGCTACAATCGGGGGATATACAAAGGGAAGGAACGGGAGCTCGTTTGCTGAAACTCCGAGAAGCTCACTCTGAAAGAGCATCTGGTTCGAAAAACTGTAGAGGGTCTCAGCAGTGAAAGATTCGTACAGCAATTTGCTACCTGTATAAAAAGCAATAAAGTCGCCACCAAGTGGCTCATCATTCTGTAACAAAAGTCCTTCGATACCTGAGAGGAGTCTGAGATGCTCTCTGATGGTTAAGGCAATGATCACGAGGAATACGGTCGCCGTTGATGCGGTCAAAGCCTGTCTTATCCGAGTTGAGTTGATACGCTTTCTCCACTGGTTTTCATTTAAGAAACAGGGTACACTTTAGGGTCAAAAAATACAGGAGGTATTTTGGCACATATCCTCGATGACATCTCTCGTACTTTTAATGAGTTCTTACTCCTTCCTGGGCTTACTCGAGCTGAGCATGTACCGGGAAATGTCTCTCTGAAGACTCCCCTCAGTCGATATTTTCCAGAGAAGGAGGAGCCGTCGCGAGTATTAAATATTCCCCTAGTGTCTGCTGCTATGCAGTCTGTCTCAGGTTCTGAGCTGGCGATCGAATTAGCTCGAAAAGGTGGTGGTGCATTTATTTATTGCTCTCAGCCCATAGAGGAGCAGGCTGATATGGTTCGGTCTGTCAAGGAGCATAAGGCGGGGTTTGTCGTCTCTGATTCTAACCTTTCTCCTGATGTGCCGTTGTCCGATGCAATTGCATTGAGAGAACAGACGGGGCATTCAACTATCGCTATTACAGAAGATGGGGAGAGTTCCTCAAAATTATTAGGACTTCTTACCAGTAAAGATTACTGGGAGTTCAAAGATGATCTGTCACGACCTGTGCGCGAGTTTTACACCCCTGTAGCGAATCTCGTTCTCGCTCATGAAGGGGTGTCGCTTACGGAAGCAACAGAGCTGCTGTGGAAGAATAAGAAGGAGTGTCTTCCGATTATCGATAAATCAGGATGTTTAAAGTACCTCGTTTTTCGAAGGGACTACTTTGATCATAAATCGAACCCCGACGAGTTAACTGACGACCAAAAGCGTCTTTTCGTAGGGGCTGCTCTTAACACCTTTGATTATTTAGAACGTGGTAAAGCGCTTGTTGCAGCGGGAGTTGATGCGCTTTGCTTTGATTCCTCTGACGGCTATACAGACTGGCAGGCAAAAGCTTGCAGGGAATTAAAAGAAGCAGTCGGACCTCATGTTCCTATTGGAGGGGGAAATGTTGTCTCTGCTGAAGGATTTAACTACTTAGTTGAAGAGGCAGGGGTTGATTTTGTAAAGATTGGAATTGGTGGTGGCTCAATTTGTATTACTCGAGAGCAAAAGGGAATCGGCCGAGGTCAAGCTTCCGCGGTGCTGGAGGTTGCAAAGGCTCGGGATGAATATTTTGAGAGAACGGGTGAGTATGTGCCTATTTGTTCGGATGGTGGTTTAAATAATGATACCAATATCATTATGGCGCTTGCGATGGGGGCAGACTTCGTCATGATGGGCAAGTACTTTGCGATGACAGCAGAAAGCCCAACTCCGACACTGACGTACCGTGGTAGACTGTATAAGCCTTATTGGGGTGAGGGCTCACGGAGAGCGCGAAATTGGCAGCGCTATAAGCAGGGCGACAAAGGAGAGTTAATCTTTGAAGAAGGTGTAGATGCCTACGTTCCTTTCAGTGGCTCTCTCGGAGAGAAAGTCGAGACGACCGTCTCTAAAATGAAAGCGACAATGTGTAATGCAGGAGTTCTGACGGTGAAGGAGCTTCATAAGAATGCAGTACTCACGCGAGTATCGGAGATGACGCTCGTGGAAGGGGGTACTTCCAGTGTTGAGCAACTCGATAGAATTTATGCAGAGCGTGATTAATAACCTTGATTTTTGAAAACGATTTCTTACAGCAGTGCGAAAGAGCTTCTCAACGAGGATTTCCTCTCTTTGATGATGTCGGGTGCCTTGTCGGAAGAGGTTATGCTGATATCGGCTATGAAGTTTTTGTTATGCTTCCCTCAGGTCAGCTCCTGTCGTTATTAACGGGGCAGACCTCGCGTTTTGCAGCTGAAGATAGAGAGCATTTTTTCTCGGTGCCAGACCTCGATACTGTCGTTCGTGTCCTTGAAGAAGCGGGATGTAGTATTGAGAGCAGCATTCGACTTGAACAGAGAACGTGGAGTGTTCAGATAAGAAGTGGTGACGGACGGACTGTTGAGGCACTTGCTGATAATCTTCACTTAGCGATGATGATGGCGATCCATGATGGAATACTTATTCAAAACGAGTGCTGAAACCGAGATTATTCTCGCATCAGCGTCGCCTCGGCGGAGCGAAATCCTTTCATCCATGGGAATTGAATTTCAGATAGTGCCAAGTGGAGTGGATGAAGAAAGTATAAAAGGCCCACCTGAAGTTTTAGTTGAACGGCTGTCCCTTCTGAAAGCGGAAGACGTCTCTCGTAGTTATCCGAATCATTGGATAGTAGGGGGAGATACGGTGGTGGTGGTAAATAATGAAATACTTGGTAAGCCATCTGATCGCGAGCATGCACGTGTGATGTTGCAAAAGCTTTCAGGGACAACTCATTCTGTATTCGGCGGTGTTACCCTGATGCACCGTGAAGATGGTGTGCAAAAGAGCTTTGTCTGCGAAAGTGAGGTCACCTTCATAGACCTTTCCGACGAGTGTATCGAGCGGTATATTTCGAGTGATGAATGCTTTGATAAGGCTGGTTCGTATGCAATTCAAGGACAGGGACAGTTTTTCGTGGAGCAGATAGTCGGTTCGTATACGAATATTGTGGGCATAGATGCTCAGAAGACAGCACTATTGCTTTTAGAGCAGGGAGCAATCGAATGGAGGAGATAAAAACTCGATATGAGGAGATTCTTCACCGTATTCAAGTTGCAAAAAAGGTAGCTCCCCATTCTCGAAAAGTCACCCTGCTTGCTGTTTCTAAGAAACAGCCTCTAGAGCGAATTCTTTTTTTACAAGAGAGTTGTTTAGAAGACTCGATTTCTCTCGGTGAAAACTATGTGCAGGAGTATCGGGAAAAAAGAGACCGTTTACGCCCGCATATCGCTCACCTGATCGGTGCTTTGCAAAGCAATAAGGCGAGGGAGGCAGTAGCTCTCTTTGACTGTATTGAAAGTGTCCATTCGGAGAAACTTGCAGGTGTTCTCGAAAAGGAAGCTGCTCGAATTGAGCGACAAATCCCCGTCTTTTTGCAAATAAATATTTCTCAGGATTCTCAGAAGTCAGGGCTGAGCGAGACGGAGTTCTTAAAACTCGTAAAGAATTGGCCCGTTCAGCACCGCTGGTTGCTACTTCGGGGTGTGATGACTATTACTATGGATTATGGGGAGCCACAGAGGGTCAGAGAGGACTATCGTAGGTTGTATAATCTTGCGGAGAGTGCCTTTGCACAGTTTCCCGAGAGCTTCGGTGGAATACCCCCTGAAATCAGTATGGGGATGTCTGGAGACTTTGATATCGCGGTCGAGGAGGGAGCTACCGTCATTCGCGTTGGAAGCGCTTTATTTGGGCCCAGAGGGTGAGTTTTTGCAGGATTCGAGGGGGTATTATGCTCCTGCTCTTGACTTTCGTAAGCGAGAGTGGCGAAATCACTGCTCAGATATTTTGAGCAAGTATTAAGGCACAACTCATATGGCCAATGACCTAAAAAAGCGTCGGAAGAAGATACGCAAGCACAAGCACAAGAAGCGGCTGAAGCGTAACCGGCATAAGCGTAAG
Organism: bacterium; assembly: GCA_009926305.1. Lineage (NCBI taxonomy): Bacteria > bacterium. Next base: position 3,478 of record RFPC01000099.1, on the reverse strand, counting down.
AAGTAGTACTAGGACTCTCCATTCCACTGGTAGTCCTTTCTTAGTAGTCTTTTCGCAGAAGTCTTTTCGCAGAAGTCTTTTCGCAGAAGTCTTTTCGCAGAAGTCTTTTCTCTCTGGAATTTCCACGGTTTCGGGTTAACTGCCGAGAACCCTTGTTCTGCGTGCTCCGTGAGCATTACCGTAAAGTAATAAGGCAGAGGGGTCGATAATACCCATTATGGGAATTGAGAAATACCGGCAACATATGCCTGAGAATGATGCTAACCAAGCGAAATCGGCACGATTAGAGGCTTTTGAGCAAGAGGCTTCGCCACTACTGGATGAGTTTGGGAAGGAATCGAGTTCAGCCGGTGATAAGGGCAGTCAAAAAGAACGCCCTTTGAGTTTTCTCAAAGATGTCTCTCTTGCCGTTCAGGTGCAATTTGGTCAGACCGAACTTTCTATTCACCGCCTTCTCCAGCTGAAAGAGGGCTCTATCCTCGTTTTAGATGAAGATAAGGACTCTGGGTTTAATTTTCTGATTAATGGAAATCAAGTTGCTCGGGGTGAAATAGTGATCGTGAATGATCACTATGGGATTCGCATCACTTCAATCAAAGAGCCCCATTTTTTCATTGATGGTGAGTCGAGGGAGTAGGATTCCCTCTATTGCAGAAATCAGAGATTCTCGTAAGACTAGCCTTATGATTTTGCTCGGAAATATCCTTCAAGCATTGGCGCAAGTGCTTGATGTTCTCATTACCACTGCCAATATTTTGATTATCGCACGGGTTGTTGTTTCGTGGGTAAATGCCGATCCGAGAAACAAACTTGTGGCGGTCATCATCGGGAGTACTGAGCCGATGATGGCACCATTACGGCGTCGACTACCGCTTGTATTCGGACCAGTTGACTTGACGCCGATTGCCTTATTACTGGGATTGATCTTCTTAAAAATTGCCCTTGTAGAATCTCTGATGAGCTACGGAGTACTTCTCGAGGGGGCTTCGATTGCAGGCGGTGCTTCATTTTAGTGGAGTGATAAAAACTTCTAGTGATACAGAATTCTCTATTGAATTAGGGAGCAATCGAAGGGGAGTGTCGACTGTTTGCATTATGAATAGAGGCGGGTTTTGAGGGGGCGCTCAATAACGGCTTCAACTCTTGACAAAACCCATTCCCATTCTTCTTGTAGCGTAAGAGTACTGGTATCACGTCTCTCTTCTAAAAAACCATGTAGCCTAAGCAGTCGTCGCAATGCGTGAGCAGCTGCTCTGTAGATGAAATCAGGTGTGCTCGAGTGATCACTTAATGCTTGCAAACCATCAACCGCAGTTAAATAGAGTGCTTCGGCATTTTCAAGAGAATCCTCTTGGCTCAAGGCATCAAATGCTTCGCAAAGAACGCACGAGGTGCTGAAGAGGGATAATGATTCTCTGAGACGAATCATTGTTCGTTTCGGAACGAATCCATTAAAGAGATAGAGCTCGCCCCGTCCCTGTTGAAGCTCAGCTTGTCCAATATCGAATGGCTCGGGGAAGGATGAGAAACGCCTCTTACTTCGCTTCACCCCCTTGGCAATTGCGCTGATCTTCCCAAGATTGGGGGTAAGAAGCCGATAAATACAGTCATTCTCACCGCTTGGATAGCTTCTGAGGACCAACGCGTCTGTCTGAGTCGTATCTTTTTTCATTGATTATTGATGTTTTCTAGAGTCTTTCTCCTGCAACGAGAGGGGACTGAGTTGCAATGGAGCACACGAGTGATTATAGCTATGGGGGCAAATAAAGCGATAGGATAATGGCAGAGAAAAAAATTCCAATAGAAGATCCAGAAGTCATGAACAGTAACGAGAGTTCTTCCGGAAAGGGAGTAACGGACAAGCATCAACACGCGACCAGTGAACAGGGAGCACAGAGTGCCACGAACGATACAGAACAAGAGAAGAGTACGGAAGTTCAGTCAGGAGAGCACGAAGAGGACGGTTCTACTGGCCCTTTTTCTTTTTTTGGAAAGAAAGGTGGAGAAAAGACCGTTCCTGAGTCTTCATTGAAGGAAGCACAAGAGAAGTATATCCGGGCGCTTGCAGACTTTGAAAATTTTAAGAAGCGGTCGGTCAAAGAGCGTAGTGATCTCCTGAAATATCAGGGAGAGCGTGTTTTTATTGACTTACTTGAGGTAGTGGACAACTTAGACAGGGCCATAGAAGCAGCAGATAGCTATGAGCTTACTGAAGATGGACAAAGGCTTCGAGAGGGGGTTGCTCTGATTCATAGGATGTTTCTTCAGGTTTTGAAAAAATGGGATGTTCGTGGAGAGGCCGCGATAGGAGAGACGTTCGATCCCCAAAAACATGAAGCAATCAGTCAGATGCCGTCCTCAGAGTTCGCAGCCGGAGTAGTAATGAATGAGCTTGAGAAGACGTACTTCTATAAAGATAAACTGCTCCGCCCTGGGAAAGTGGTTGTAGCGATGGCGCCAACAGCACCCCAAGGAGAGGAGTTGACCGCTGAATCAGCATCTGAGGGGAGTGCTGGAGAGGCGGAGGAGTAGGGATACTCGAAGCTTCGAGTGCCGTATTTCGGGAAAGATATCGTTCGAGAGTCCTTGAAAAGTGCATCAAGAATGACTATCTGAAAGGAAGAGGAAGTAGAGCGCATCGGTATCTACTTGAATTTGCTGATATTATTTAGCAAGAAGGGAGTTTTTCCGGCACCAACGGGTGAGAGTAGAGACTTTTTACGGTGAAGATTTCGATTAACAGCAAAGACAAGGAAAGGAAGTAGACATGGGAAAAATCATTGGAATTGACCTAGGAACCACGAATTCATGTGTCGCAATCATGGAAGGGGGCTCTCCTAACGTCATTTCAAACAGTGAAGGAGCACGTACAACGCCATCAGTGGTAGCAGTGAATGAAGCGGGTGAGCGGCTTGTTGGTCAAGTGGCAAAGCGTCAAGGCGTAACCAATCCAAAGAATACCGTTTTTGCTGTTAAGCGTTTAATTGGTCGGAAGTTTGAGGCTCCAGAGTCTCAAGATGCAAAAAAGGTTCTGCCGTATGCGATTGTCGGCGCAGACAATGGAGACGCGTGGGTAGAACTGCGTGGTGAGAAGAAGAGCCCTCAAGAAGTCTCCGCGATGATTCTCACGAAGATGAAACAGACAGCTGAAGACTACCTAGGTGAAGCTGTTACTGATGCCGTTATTACAGTTCCTGCGTATTTTAATGATGCCCAGAGACAGGCGACTAAAGACGCTGGAAAGATTGCTGGTCTCAATGTGCAGCGAATCATCAATGAGCCTACCGCAGCTGCGCTCGCATACGGACTTGATAAAGAAGGCGAAAAGAAGATTGCAGTTTTTGATCTTGGTGGTGGTACCTTCGATGTGTCCATCCTTGAGCTGGGGGATGGTGTCTTTGAGGTGAAATCAACGAACGGAGATACATATCTTGGTGGTGAAGACTTCGATCTGAAGTTAGTTGACCACCTTGCTGAT
>RFPC01000098.1 GCA_009926305.1 bacterium | reverse complement strand
CATGGAGTGTCCCAGTTGAGAATGTGCTCATGCACCTTGTTGTCACACTCCTTGGCACAAAGTTTACTACTATTCTTTCAATGAAGCGGCTTCTCGTTGATGAGGCTTACCGAGCGAGCATTGTATCTCAAGTTGAAGACCTTCACGTGAAAGCATTTTGGAACGGAACGTTCCCTGAGATTGTTCGAGAAAGCTATGAGCAAGTGGTAGCTCCAATTGTTCAAATGGTTGAAGATTTTACAGCGCATGACATGATTTACCACACTCTGGGACAGCCATTTAATGCATTCGATTTTCGAGAGATTGTTGATGAACAGAAGATCTTGCTGATGAAAATTCCGGGGCGGGATCTTGGAGAGGCGAATGCGTCGGTGCTCGGTGGAATGCTGGTCAGCCGTATCTTTCAAGCCGCAATGTCTCGTATTGATGTTTCAATAGTTGGTCGTAAGGATTTCTATCTTTATATCGATGAGTTTGATCAATTTGCTACAACGAGCTTTGCGGAGATATTAAGTGAGTCACGTAAGTACGGATTAAATCTTACGCTAGCAACCCAGACGCTTGGAGCGTTGCCCGAATCAGTTCGCTATAGTTTGTTTACGAATGTAGTGAATGTTTTTGCTTTTGCGACTTCCACTGAGGATTCAAGCCTGCTTGAACCTGAATTCCAGCCGAATGTGAAGCAGGAAGATCTTTCATCTCAAGCGCCTGAAGAGTTCTATGTCAAAACGAGTGTCTATGGGATATCACAGCCAATATTCTCAGCGCGCCTTAGCCCTAAGACCTCCGAGGTGAAGGCGGATGGAGCAAAGGCCGCACTGGCGCATTCGCGTGAAAAGTATTGTGTGCCTCGGGCTAAGGCAGGTGAGATTATCAAGCAATGGGGTGCTGTTGGATAACAGCAGAAAAGTTGAGAGTGTTACGAGCTGGTAAGAAGATTTTCGCGTTGTGATTCATAAAAGCCGAGGACCTCAGGATTTTTCAATGCATGTTTATTGAGCACCGTTTTCCCCTGGAGAATATTCCTGATAGCGCTGGCTGAGGTCTTTCCACTTAATGTTCGGGGGAAATCATACGCGATTACAATTTTCCAAGGAACATGCCGAGGGCTCTCTTCACTTCTAAGTTTATGACAGAGTTTTTTCTCTTTCTCATCATTCCAGATCATCTCTGGTGACAGGATGAGAAAGAGAACAATGCGGTCTTCATTTCTCACATTCATGGTCACAGCGCATGCTTCTTGCACCCCCTCGAGCGCTAGCGCCTGACGATAAATTTCCGCTGGACCAATCCGAACTCCACTCGCGTTGAGAATATCATCGGAACGTTCATGTACGATTACGCCACCCTGTTTGGTAATAGTAATTGCGTCTCCATGGTGCCAAACATCGGGGAATACCGTGAAGTATGCAGATTCATAACGAGCTCCTTCACTATCTCCTACAAATCCTACTGGCATCGACATAAAGGGCTTTGTACAGACAAGCTCACCGCGCTCTTCGATGACCGCATTCCCCTTTTCATCGAAGGCTTCGACGTGATAACCAAGGCTTCGGCACTGGAGTTGTCCGCTGAGTACGGGGAGTAAGGGATTCCCGAGGGCAAAGCAGCCAACGATGTCAGTTCCTCCTGATATTGATGAAAGTCTTATGTGTTTCGGGAAGGTTTTATAGAACCACTTGAACTGGGAGGGGAGTAAGGGTGCACCTGTGGAGAGAACTGATTTCAGAGCACTGAGATTAAATGTCCGATGTTTCAGCAGGTCGCGACTGGCGACCTCACGAAGATATCCAGGGTTCGTTCCAAAAACTGATACGCTCTCTTTCTCGGCCATCTCAAGCAGCAGACTGCCATCATCTTCAAGAGGGAAGCCATCATAGAGGGTAACCGTTGCTCCAACGGAGAGCCCCGAAACGAGCCAGTTCCACATCATCCACGCGCACGTCGTTTGGTAAAAAATGGTATCACCCTCTTTAAGATCGGTATGGAGCATGAGTTCTTTTTTATGTTCGAGCAAAGTCCCCCCAGCGCCATGTATAATCCCCTTGGGTTTTCCAGTCGTTCCCGACGTAAACAGGTAGTATACTGGGTGGTTGAATGCGAATTGTTCAAAGGGAGAAGTGTCTGGCTGAAGTCTTTGGACGTCAGCATAGGGCGTAGTTCCTTGTATTTTTAGTGTGCTTTCAAGATAGGGAATCACAAGAATTTCCGTGACTGAGGAAAGAGCTTCTGCAGTCTGACGGATCTTTTCCTCTAAAAGAATCTCTTTGCCTTTATAAAAGTAGCGTTCTGACGCAATGAGCACATTTGGGGAAATTTGTTGAAAACGCTCGAGGATTCCCGTTGGCCCAAACTCAGGAGCCACAGAGCACCATGTGGCTCCTAGAGACGTTGCTGCTAGCATACATGCAATTGTCTCAGGAGTATTTGCGGTAATAGCGGCTATCGTGGATTCAGAATTGATTCCTATTTGCCTGAAGTATGCTCTGATCCGGAGTACGTGTTCTCGCAGAGTCTTGAATGTCCATCGCTGAACCCCTTCCCTTTCACCATAGAAGATAACGGCATCGGTATTATCATTCTTCCAGAGAAGATTCTCAGCGAAATTCAATTTTCCATTAGGGAACCACCGTGAGTTTTGAAATTTACGATCTTGAGCGAAAACCGATAGAGGTTTGCTGAATGAATCCATCTCCCCGCGAACTTCACAGAATTTCCAGAGAGCAATCCAGAAATCTTCTTGATGAGCGAGTGACCAGTCGTAAAGCGCTGAGTAGGAATTGATTCCTAGATTATTGAACTGCGCTATGAAGCGCGTCATGTGCGATTCTGAAAGCTCCCGTGATGTCGGTTCCCAAAGGGGTTTTTCTTGTTCGTCCTTCATGGTGCCTTCCCGAGACCGTTCTACCGTAACGTACCCCTTTTTCAGGGGAAGCGGGAGGACGAAGTTCTCTGGAGCATTGAGTTGTCATGTTGCTGCATGACATATCAAGCAACACATTGAGATATCAATAATAGGGGTAGGCTCGCGCGCTCTAAGGCTGAAAGACGTCAAATCTCCAAGAAATGCTTAAGGAGCTTGATGTAACCGCCTCATTTAGTTATGAAATCATGGGTTTTGAATGACAGAGTTCGCAACGCGGATCGGCCGACATCAGAAATTAAAAATGATGTCTGCCATGCGGAGGGAAGATATTTTATCTTTGCTCATGCCCAGCGTTGGTTCCTGTTGGGAAAAAACGTGTCAGGACAAATAAATTTACTCCTTAACGTAGAAGAAGACAGTCGTGCTGAGAAAAACTTTTATCTCACTCCTCACCGTTAGTGTGATTAGTGCCGCAGCGATGTATTGGTTTAGTACATCGAGTTCTAAAAAATTAAATACCCACAATGCGTCCTCCTTACTTTCTGTTGCTCATGCTGAAGGGCAAGAAAGCAACATGCCTGCACCCGCAGGTAAGGGCGGTGAGGGCTACCCTGAACAGGGTATTCATTCTGGTGTGTGGAATGATGGTCAGGCGATCTTCTGGGATTTACATCTTATTGATCATTTTCGGTACTTCGGTGCACCAGAAAGGGCGCGTGGGTACAAGCCGGAGCAGCCGATCCCTTTTAGTCATGTAACGCATGTGCAACAAAACCAGATGGAATGTCAGTACTGTCACTGGACGGTTTCAAAGTCTCCCTATGCGGCAATTCCAGAGGTCGAAACGTGTATGGGTTGTCATCGATATGTGCTTGGTCGTACCGAGGAGCAAAAAGAGGCTATCCAGACCCTTCATTCATACTGGGATAACTCTGGTGAGGCCTACGGGAATGAGGCTGGAGCAGCAAAAACTGGGGAAGGAGCGCCGATTCCGTGGGAAAAAGTGCACGTAATGCCGAACTACATAAAGTTTGACCACAAGCGGCATGTTGCTGCGGGTGTTGGTTGTCAATCTTGCCACGGTCAGATTGCAGAGATGGAAGTAGTCGAGCGGGTTTCTTCTATGAAAATGGGATGGTGTATCGACTGCCACCGCCAGCAGGGGACAAGTATCGATTGCGCAACGTGTCACTACTGATGGGTTGAAGCAAATGGGAAGATGAGACTCAGTCGGTGGATGCGCTCCCAGAATGAGTCTCTCAGAAGTGAAAAAGTATGAACGTGAAGCAGGGAAAGGTCTTGCTGAACAGGGTGAAAGAAACATGAGTGATTTGGTTCAAATTCGAACTCGAGCAGATGAACAGAAAGAGGAAAAGAAAGATGGCCTCTCACGGAGAAATTTTCTGAAGATTCTCGGTGCAGCTCCAGTGGTAACAGCCGCTGGATGTTCTGATTCTTCAAAGCACAAAGCGTATCCGAATGTTTTTGGTCAAGAGGACTCTATTCCAGGAGTCGCCGTTTGGTACAATTCTACGTGTACTGAATGTTCTGCTGGGTGCGGTATTAGTGTTCGGACTCGAGAGGGGCGTGCAGTTAAGGTTGAAGGAAACCGCTCCCATCCCTTGAGCAAAGGGGGATTGTGTGGTCTTGGGCAAGCCTCTCTTCAAGCGCTCTATGACCCGGACAGGGTGCGACAGCCGCTCGTGAAGAAGGTGGACGGTGGCACTGAGCAGTTCGTTCCGATTTCTTGGGGAAGTGCGCTTAAGAAGCTTACAGCAGCGCTGAAATTTGCAGGCTCGGATTTTGCGCTTGTTACTGGTGAGCAGTCAGGGAGCTATAAATCACTCGCATCGGATTTCGTGGCGGCTAGTGGGGGGCAGCGTGTGGTGTATGACCCGCTTTCTCCAGTTGAGGTGGCTGAAGCCTCCCGAGTGGTGTACGGAGAGTACGGCATACCGACCTATCGGCTTGAGCGTTCAGATTTTGTTTTAAACTTCGGTGCAGATTTCCTAGAAACGTGGGCGTCCCCAGTTGAATATGCCAGGAGATGGGCTGACGGGAGACGAAATGGCGGAAGCACACGGTATGTTCATATTGAGCCACGGCTTTCCCTGACGGGCTCTAATGCGGATCGTTGGTTGAAGTGCGCTCCCGGTAGTGAAATTGAAGTTGCAAAGTTTCTTTTAAAGTCTTTGATAGATGCTGGTAAGGGTTCAAACCTTTCAGGACGGGTTCTGTCCGGGATTCAGAGTGTAATAGGAAACACCTCAGCTGAAGCGGCTGCGGAGGCTTCGGGACTTGAGCAGACTGATATTTTGCTTGTTGCTGATCGGTTAAAGCACTCAAAGCACGGAGTCGTTCTCTCCGGTGGAGCGACGTCGAGAACCTCTTATGGAGAAGACCTTGCCGTAATCTGTTCCCTAATGAATCTTGTGCTTGCTTCAGTTGGTGATGTTGTACAGCTAGGAGCAATGCGTACACCAGAAAGCGATCGAAAGAAGCTGGCTGACGCGATTGACGCTCTTGGGAAGGGAAATCTCCGGTTACTACTTGTTGGTGATGGAGTGAATCCTGCGTTTACGCTCCCTGCAGACTATGGGTTGCAATATGCGATTAACCAGGGGCGAGTTGAGCGACAGAAAGCAATCAATGAAGCGGGGAATGTGGATAGCGACATTCCACTCGTCGTAAGTTTTTCGTCATCATTGGACGAGACGGCGAAAATGGCTGACCTCATTCTGCCGTCTCATCATTCGCTTGAAGATTGGGGAGATACAGAGGCTGTCCCTGGGATTCGCTCGATTGTTCAGCCCGTAATGACTCCCGTTTTTGATACCAAAAGTTTTGGCGATACTCTTCTTACGGTCGCAAAAGCGCTCGGTGTAAAGATTTCCTCAGCTGGTGACACTTCGACATTTCAAGATTATGTGAAAGCGCAGTGGCGTAAAGTGTACAACGGGAGTGGGTCAACGAAGGGATTTGCCAAGTGGTGGCTAGAGCGAGTGGAGCAAGGTGGAGTTTTTGATGACACACAGCTCAACAAGCGCGTGAAAGTCAACGTTTCTCCAGAGGCGTTTAGGAGTGCTGGTGATAAGCATGCAGTAAGTCCGGCGAAGGGTGAGCTAACGCTGCTTCCGTACTTCTCTGTGAAGACCTTTGACGGAAGAGCTGCAAATCGACCTTGGTTGCAGGAATTACCAGATCCGGTTGTTCAGGCGGTATGGGATTCTTGGGGTGAGCTTCACGAGAATACCGCAGCACAACTCGGCGTAAAAACTGGAGACTCCATCACTGTTCGTAATGCGTATGGAGAGTTGAATCTCCCGGTGTATATCTCCGATAGAATTGCAGAGGGGACCGTAGGGGTTCCCGTAGGGCAGGGGCATACCGAGTATGGACGCTACGCAAGAGAGGTTTCACATGTTGGGAACGTGTTTGATCTTCTTTCAAGAGATGAGTCGGAGAATAAGGGGCTTTCCCTTGTTTCGGCATCGGTTGCTGTCACTCGTTCTTTGAAAAAGTCTCCACTGGTCGTCTCTCAAGGAAGCGACTCGCAGGCAGGTAGAGGGCTTGCTCGTACCTCGATAGTGGAAGCGAGTAAGAGTAGCCATGAACATGATTCTCATCATGGCAGCAGTGATGAACATGGGCACCACGACGAGGAGCATGGGCACCATGAGCCAAAGCAAATGTATGAGCAGCGGGTACACCCGATGTATGAGTGGGTCATGGCCGTTGACCTTGCGGCGTGTACTGGATGTTCCGCTTGTGTTACCGCCTGTTATGCCGAGAACAATATACCGACTGTCGGGAAAAAGGTTTTTTACCAAGGGAGAGAAATGTCCTGGCTCCGACTGGATCGGTATTTTGATGAGCGACCAGAGTCAGGAGGACACTCGGCCAGTTACGGGGATCATCACGCAAGTGCTGAAGAGTTTACGGTAAGTTTCATGCCGATGATGTGTCAGCAGTGTAACAACGCTCCGTGTGAGCCTGTTTGCCCAGTGTACGCTACGTATCACAATGACGAAGGTTTAAATGTCATGGTGTATAACCGGTGTGTGGGAACTCGATACTGCTCAAACAACTGTAGCTACAAAGCAAGACGCTTTAATTGGTTCGAGTTCGAATGGCCAGAGCCGATGAATCTACAAGTGAACCCAGATGTGACAAAGCGAGCAGCGGGTGTCATGGAAAAGTGTACCTTCTGTGTTCAACGAATAAAAGAAGCCCAAGGAAAGGCAAAAGACCTGGGTCGCACAGTCCTCGATGGGGAAGTGCAGCCAGCATGTGTACAGAGTTGTCCGACACAGGCGCTTGCTTTTGGAAATATTAACGACTCAAACAGTAAAGTTTCGAAGTTGTCGAAGGACTCGCGTGCATACAAGGTCCTCGATCACCACTTGAATACTCAACCCGGAGTTATTTACCTAGAGAACGTAAAGTATAAGGTTTGATGCCATGTCAGTAACATCAGGAACTATGACAACGATGACTGCTCACGACGATGCCAGTATTGACCCCGAAGAGCGGGAAGTTTCTTACGGGTATGTGAATGATACCGTTTTAAAGATGTTAGAGCCGCCAAAGGTTGGGTGGTACTTTCTCCTTGGTCTGTGCGTCACTCTTGTCGGTATTGGAGCGATCTCATTCTCATGGCAGCTACGAAATGGAATGGGTTCAGCAGGGATTGCCCATCCCATTGCATGGGGTGTTTATATCACGAACTTCGTTTTTTGGGTTGGTATTGCACATTCGGGAACGCTTATCTCCGCAGTGCTTTACTTGTTTCGTGCAAGATTCCGTATGCCGATTTATCGATTGGCTGAAGCGATGACGGTTTTTGCTGTAATGACCGCAGGCTTGTTTCCTCTGATTCACGTTGGGCGTCCTTGGTTTGCATACTGGCTCTTGCCGTACCCGAACGAAAGGATGCTATGGCCGAACTTCCGCTCTCCTCTCTTGTGGGATGTATTCGCAGTTTCAACGTATTTTACCGTTTCAGCGGTGTTCTTTATCGTCGGGCTGATTCCAGATATTGCGGTAGCACGGGATGCCGCGAAGACGAAGATAAAGAAGGTTTTGTATACGATTACTTCTGTGGGATGGAATGGGAATCACCGTGCTTGGCATCACTACGAAGAGGCATATCTCGTCTTTGCTGCGCTGGCTAC
>RFPC01000097.1 GCA_009926305.1 bacterium | reverse complement strand
TATCCACAACCGGAGGGAGCCTCTTCTCTCTCAGCACTGGCTTCTTCTCTCTCAGCCCTGGCTTCTTCTCTCTGAGCACTGACTTCTCCCGCAGTAAGGATGAGGATGAAAACAGAGATCGTTAATAAGAGAAGAGGTCTCGCTTTATATCCCTTGCACATTAGAAAATACCTTACAACAAACCGAAGACATGCTTTTGCCTCCAGAGGAGAAAATTAAAACCGTGCCTAAGAACGAAAACTTTGAAATGGCAACCTCCACTTCGGAGCAAAATCAAACTAAGCACTAATCTTTTTGGCTAACGGCGGATTAGGTGGAAAGTGTGAGCGAAGGGTGTGTAGGTGAGCTATTTTTCCGAATTTTTCGGACATCAGAGTTAGTGGTTTTTGCTACCTTTGGCAATGATGAACGGCTAAGGGTTCAGTTTCGGCAGCATTCTAAATCGGTGCCGATAATCTTCTTTTGGTATGGGTAAGCTCGTGGATTCAAGTCCCATCATCCATCCCAGCGTCGGGTTAGCATTTCCTGAAGTCGCTTGAAATGTTCATTCGATTTCCTTTTTATCCATTGATGTACATCGCATCCCAATTGTTAGCCACGGAATGCAAGATTATGAGAATCCAGTTGCAGAGGTGCAACTAAAGGCTACTGCCCGTGGCTATTTAATAAATTCAGCAGAATTGGATTAGCAGCTTATCTCGATCGCTATCGGAGTGCCATTTTGTCAATCATCTCCGTGTTATCGCACAGATGATCATGATAAAACTCATATACCGTATTTTTACCAACTTGATCTTGAATCTTCTGAGGCTACTCTTGTGATCGTTGAGCGTCCACCAATGTTTCGACGTTCAGCCTAGCAAGAGCTTTCTAATGTTATATTGCCGATGGGCCAACCAGAATGACCGAATGGAGATATCAAAGAATGCTATCTTCAGGGCATCTTAACTGAAGAGGAGCAAATGTCCTTGCGTGTGCTCCGTTATGATCTTGTGGCTTTCTCTCCAGAGATATTTACCTAAAAGCCTAATGAAGCTACGATCTTGTTCAGACGCTGGCTCCCTTGCTCAAGCTCCCTGATTATCCTACTGATTTCTTCTGCTTGATGACATTTCTTCATCGTATCCTCTCCTTCACTATAAAAGAGATAATACGAAGTTTTTACACTGACTCAATTAGTGAGGGGGTAATCACTATCCTCAATTGAACGTTTCAAGTCTTGTTCTTGGATACAGCAAGGTGAATACCTCTAAGGCTCGGGTGACCCTTCTGAAAAGACCCAAAGTCTATCCGAGGGGGATAAATTGGATTGAAGATGTCGATCTGCCAATTCAGTCTCATAGCAGCCTCCTGCGCAGCCCGTTTTAAATCATCCACCGCAATACGCGTACAGTTACACGTAAAAAATAAGTGTCCACCTTCACCTAAGACCCGTAGCCCACTACTTAATAAATCCTGGTACTCAGATACTAAGCGGAAAGGTTTCTTGCCACTGCTTCCGAAAGTTGGGGGATCGAGAACAACGATATCATACGGTATCTTTCCTTTCTGGATTCTCCGATCTTCCCTCGCTAAAAACGTTCGGCTATCCTCCTCAATAAATTTCATCTGTGACCTCAAACAGAGCCCATCATTTAACTTCTGATTCTCCCTCGCCCATCGCAGAATTCCACGACTAATATCCACTTGAGTAACCTCGAGAGCCCCTCCAATAGCGGCTGATAGACCAATTGAACCAGTAAAGGCGAAGGTATTTAATACTCGCGCATTCATTGCGTGAAGTCTGACCAACTGTCGTAGATCTCTAGCATCGATAAAGAAACCTCCATTCACTTGAGAACGAGGACGAATAACATACCTGAGCCCCTTTTCATTTATGATAAACTCTTCATTCGGACCAGCTGCCTCTGTCAGCAAAAACACCTCGTCAGCTTTTACCTCTTGTCTTCGGCGCCGGTGAATCCGCACATAGATATGCTCAACGCCTGTCAATTCACGTATCTCTCCTTTGATTGCACGAAGTTGCGAATGCAAAAAATCGAACTGTTCCTCTACGTGAACTATCAATGCCTGACCAAAGCAATCAATCCAAAGCCCTGCCTGCCCGTCAAACTCTCTATGAAATAGCCGGAAGGGCTCCCCCTGCTGTAAAAGTGATTGCCGATGAAATACCGCTTTTCTAAGCTTATCAAGGAGCTGCGATTGAGAATTCACCATCACAAATAAGCCGTCACAGGCACAAAATCACAAGCGAAGACCCAATGGCTGCCCTATCACCCTTGGTTGAAGCCAACAGAGTATCGGAGCAGATGGCGGGCGTGTCTTACTGAGGTGAAACACTCCCTCTTACGTCATCTACCTTCCCAAGCGATGCCTTCAAGTAGTCCCTATTCAGCTGCCCAATAAACTTGATGCTAATCCCCTTAGGACAGGCCTCCTGACACTCTCCAAAGTTGGTACAAGAGCCGAATATTTCATCGTCCATCTGCTTTACCATTTTCTGCACCCGGGCGTAGCGCTCAACGTTTCCTTGTGGGAGCGCAGCGAGATGGGATACTTTTGCGGCGGTAAACAGCATTGCAGAACCGTTCGGACAAGCTGCCACACATGCGCCACAGCCAATACACTCAGCAGCATCCATAGCCCTGTCGGCATCAACTTTGGAGATCGGAGTAGCGTTCGCATCCTGTGCAGCTCCCGTTCTGATTGAAATAAAACCACCAGCTTGAATAATACGGTCAAATGCTGTCCGGTCTACCATGAGATCCTTAACCACAGGAAAGGCAGTTGCGCGCCATGGCTCGATGTAAATAGTGTCACCGTCCTTGAAACTTCTCATATGAAGTTGACAGGCCGTTGTACGGCTTGCTGGTCCATGAGGGCGGCCGTTGATTACAAGCGAACACGTGCCACAAATCCCCTCTCGACAATCACTCTCGAACACAACAGGCTCTTCGCCATTGGATTCAAGCCTACCATTCAGCACATCCAGCATTTCTAGAAACGACATATCCGGACTAACATCATCGAGATCATACGAGCAAAACTTTCCCTTTGCTTGCGCGGAGCTTTGCCTCCAGATCTTAAGTATTACGTGCATGCGATCCTCACCGAATAAATATTACTTATAACTTCTCTGAGTAAGCTTTACATTTTCAAACTCAAGTTGTTCTTTATGAAGTACGGGAGCTGTTCCGACACCCCCAAATTCCCATGCAGCGACATAAGAATAATCTTCATCATTTCTCAGAGCCTCTCCCTCTGGAGTCTGATACTCCTCCCGAAAGTGACCACCACAAGATTCATTCCGATCCAGAGCATCGCGACACATGAGTTCGCCAAATTCAAGGAAGTCAGCCACTCGACCGGCCCTCTCTAAAACTTGATTCACCCCATGTGCATCTCCAGGAACTGCTGCATCATGCCAGAATTCCTCTCGCAGCTCGCTAATCGATGCGATCGCGCCCTCCAGACCTTCTTTCGTGCGAGACATCCCACACTCGTCCCACATGATTCTCCCGAGTCTTTTGTGGAACGTATCCACTGAAGTTTTTCCTTTCAGCGCCATGATAGACGACACTCGATCTTGAGCTTCTTGCTGCACTTCATCGAAGCGGTGATGTTCAGTGTTCACCGCTCCCGGCTCTTGTTGCGCCAAGTAGTTCCCTATTGTGTACGGTATAACAAAATAACCATCTGCTAAGCCTTGCATGAGCGCACTCGCACCCAGTCGATTTGATCCATGGTCTGAGAAATTGGCTTCTCCAATCGCATACAACCCAGGAATATTCGTCATAAGGTTATAATCAACCCAAAGCCCCCCCATGGTGTAATGAGGGGCTGGAAATATCCGCATCGGCACTTTGTATGGGTTCTCATCCGTTATACGTTGATACATCTCAAAGAGGTTTCCATAACGCTCTCTGACTGCCTGTTCACCCATTCTTTGTATGGAAGCCGCAAAATCCAGATAAACACCAAGTCCCCCTGGCCCAACTCCAAACCCGTTATCACAACGCTCCTTTGCATTTCTAGAGGCGACATCTCTCGGGACAAGATTACCAAAGCTCGGGTAACGCTCCTCTAAGTAGTAGTGGCGATCAGCTTCAGGAATCTCTGACGGAGGACGGCTATCTCCCTTTTCTTTCGGCACCCAAATACGACCGTCGTTGCGGAGAGATTCACTCATCAGGGTAAGTTTTGACTGATGGTCTCCCGAGACCGGTATGCACGTGGGGTGAATTTGCGTATAACACGGGTTCGCAAAGAAAGCTCCCCGCTTATGCGCTCTCCATGTTGCAGTAACATTACACCCCATCGCATTGGTTGATAGGAAATAAACATTTGAATAGCCGCCAGTAGCAAGAACTACAGCATCCGCACTATGCTTCTCAAGCTCTCCCGTTAAAAGATTGCGAGCGATAATCCCCTTTGCGTGGCCATCCACCAGAACGATATCGTGCAACTCGGTTAAGGGATGCATCTCCACTTGCCCACTGGCAATCTCCTTTGAGAGTGCCTGATACGCCCCGAGCAGAAGTTGCTGGCCTGTTTGTCCGCGGGCATAGAATGTGCGACTTACTTGCGCTCCACCGAACGACCGGTTCGCGAGCAATCCGCCATACTCACGGGCGAATGGAACCCCCTGAGCAACGCACTGATCAATTATGTTTCGGCTAATCTGCGCCAGTCGATACACATTCGCTTCACGCGAGCGGTAATCCCCACCCTTAATCGTGTCATAAAAAAGCCTGTAAACGCTGTCTCCATCGTTTTGGTAGTTCTTGGCTGCGTTGATACCGCCCTGCGCTGCGATACTATGCGCTCTCCTCGGCGAATCCTGATAACAAAAAGCCTTTACCTTGTACCCGAGCTCTCCAAACGTTGCTGCTGCTGATGCGCCGGCAAGACCTGTTCCAACAACAATAACTGAATACTTCCGCTTATTCGCAGGATTTACGAGTTTGATTGAGAAGCGGTGATTATCCCACTTCTCGGCTAGTGAGCCACTCGGAGCCCCTGACTTCAGCGATTCTTCACGTATTTGCATAGTTTCCTTTGTCCTAATGCTTTTCGTTTCCTATTCAAGTGCAACCTCGTTCCACCAGAACTGACTTTCCCCAGCCCCAATTGAGTCCTATTGCGGCGGAGGAAGAAATCCCAAGTAAATCGCCACTGGCACACTGACAAAGCCAATCACGACAAAAACTGCCAGGGCTCTTACCCCCAAGCGGATAGCTGAATTCGTATCAGGGTTATCGACCCCCAACGTCTGAAACAGGGACCATCCACCATGATAGAGGTGCAATCCAAGTGCGCCCATCGATACGGCATAAAAAAGCGTTATGATTGTACTCTGAAATGCTGAGTAAATATTGGCGTATACGGCCCCATGCACGAAAGAATCATGCAATGTGCCCGTAGTAAAATGTAGGATGTGAAAGATAATAAAGAAGAACAGGAGCAACCCGCCCCAGAACATGCTCCGGGAGGCCACTGATGATGCTCGATAATTGCTCTTCTGGTATCGGTCTGGATTCGCTTTAGAATTCCGAGCTCGTAACTGAATTATTGTCGCAACATGTAAAAGAATACAGACCAACAAGAATCCTCTTACCAGCCACAAGAAACCAGAGTAGCCGAAGATATCTTCCCCAATAGTCCGTAAAAACTCAGCATAGTGGTCTAACTTGTGCTGCCCTCCCTCGCCATATCCGAGAAATGCTTTCAGGTTGCCCGTAACATGACCAATGACAAAACCGAGCAGGACCACCCCACTGAGGGCCACCACTACCTTCTTGCCAACCGTTGAGTCGTAAAATTTCAAAAGCTTCATCATAATCCAATCACTACAGTCGATAAAAACGCATCTATCCTTGCACGAGTAGAAAAATCTCTAAACCCCCAAAGGGGCCTGAATACGTCGTGCAATGAAAGCCCCAAGAGCATCATTAAACGCAATATAAACAGATACTTAGATAATATACTTCAACAGGACGTGAGAACCGGAGTCCCGTTTTCCTTAGAGGATATCGACGACACCCCTTACGGCCTCAACACTTTTCTCGAACTGTCCTTTTTCCTCATCGTTGAGCGTAATCTCCACAATTTTTTCCACGCCATTCCTGCCCATGATTACTGGCACTCCAACGTACATACCATCCACTCCAAACTCTCCGTTACACTGCGCACATGCCGCGAGAAGTCTCTTTTCATCGTATATATAGGCTTCTACCATCTGTATCGCTGAAGCTGCTGGCGAATAGAACGCTGAGCCAGTCTTTAAGAGTGAGACCACCTCACCGCCAGCCTTACGAGTTCGATTCTCAATCTCTGTAAGTCTCGCATCTTCAATGTAAGAAGTGATTGGAATACCTCGGACCGTCGTATAAGACCGAACTGGAACCATCGTATCTCCATGTCCCCCGAGAACAAAGGCAGCAACCGAGTTCACAGAAACGTCCAGCTCTGATGCCAAGAAGGCTTCATGACGGGCCGTGTCTAACACTCCTGCCATTCCTACAACTCTTCGGGGATCAATTCCCGTTTCTCGTTGCATGAGATAGACCATGGCATCAAGCGGATTGGTGATAACAATCACGAGGCTCTCTGGCGCATGTTCTCGTATGCCAGCGGCTACAGAACGAACAATATCGGCATTTACTTTTACAAGGTCATCTCTACTCATTCCGGGCTTACGGGGAACGCCAGAGGTAACAATACAAATATCAGCACCTGCAATATCCTCGAGATTGTTTGTTCCTGTAATCGAAAAATCGAGCCCAAACACGGGTGCGAGGTGCGACAGATCCAACGCCTTCCCTTGAGGCATGCCTTCAACGATATCATACAGCACTACATCTCCTAACTTCCGCATTCCCGCAAGAAGGGCAAGGGTTCCCCCAATTTGACCAGCTCCTATTAATGCTATCTTCCGTCTGCTCATGGTTTTACTCTCCTATTACCAAATTGATACGTTCTTACTTTACAAACTTTACCACTATTCGATTGTCACTTTTTCTACCGCGCTCTGTGATTCCTCGGCCTTGGGTTTTGGTGTCTCATCTCTTAATGCCTCAAAGATTTTCGCCTGCTCTAAGAGTTGATTCGCATCAAGACGTTTAACGTTGATATCATCATCACCGTCCGAACCACCTAAGACAACAAATCGCGGATTATTCTCGAGCAACCTCTTTGCTAACTCTAGGCGAACGAGAGCGCTTCCTCCTGGTCCTGCAAAAGCTTCTATCTGTTTCTTCAGTGCCGTAGCCTCTGCATCCGCCGCAGCTCGAAGCGCCTGCGCTTGATTCGACTTCTCTTTCAGGTAGTTCTCACCGTCTTGAATTCTCCGCTCACGATATCCAGCCGCCTCCCGTAGGACTGCATTCTTAATTCCAATAGCTCGCTCTTTGTCTCGTTCTATCTCCCGCTCAATAACAAGACGTCGTTCTCGCTCTCTTTTCACATCCTCTTCTAGCTGTTGAATCTTCTTTAACAGGTTCTCGTATTCATCATCAAATCTGTACCGATCAAGCTTCAACTGCTTAAAATCAAATCCGTACGGGCCTAGGCGCTCTTGCAGCTTCTTACGCACCTGTTCGAGTGCTCCATAACTTGACGTGCTGTCTATAAATTCAGAGGTCCGCAACTCGTTCATGTAGGTTCGAATATCGGCGCGAGCAATAGACCGAACGATGGATTCAATCTCTTCTGGGGTTTTGCCGATTTCTTGAATCAGTCTAATAAGCTTTTCTTTTTCCTGACTTAGCTGGAAGGTCACTGTTACCTCAAGAATAAGCTCATTTCCATCTAATGCTCTTGTTTTCAGCGCCGCCTGATTCCCTACACTAAATTCGAGGTCACGAAGACCAACATCGATAGAATACAACTCGCTCACTACTGGATAATCTATTGCCAGCTCTCCAGCACGAAACATCCGATCAGAAAGTCCACCTCCAAGATATGTTGGAAGCTTCCAGAACCGCACCCCAACTTTTCGGCTCTCAATCCGCGTGCAACCAGAAAAAACAAATATTCCCGCAACCAAAAAGGTTGTTATCAGTGCCCGAAGGACTCTCCTCAATCTGTTTGGCGTGTTATCCGCTGTCACTTCCGAGCCCCCACCCTCTT
>RFPC01000096.1 GCA_009926305.1 bacterium | reverse complement strand
GCGGTAAAGAGACGGGTCTTTGGTGCGTAGTGGATTTCCCATGACAGAGTGTTAATCGGAGGAGGTCGTCCTATCGGTGCGTCATCCAATGAAAAAAAGATGGTGGTACTTGAGGAGGGGAGTCGCATCGGTTCGTCATTTAATGAAAAAAAGATGGTGGTACTTGAGGAGGGGTACTTGAGGAGGGGCATGTTAGTGAACGTGGAGTAAGGAGTGTTCTCTTTTGCTATTTACATTCGTTAGGGTCGTCTTCTCCAAGGGGAGAGTTTGAAGAGGTGCATGGTAAGAGGTATTGAGACGCCTCGAGCGCAACTTGTCCTCGTGACTGGCTGACCTTTTCTAGTGAAAGACCAATACCGAGAGCTACCGGGAAAAGGAGCGCAATCCCAAGGACGTACTCGATAACGGTCGAGCCTCGCTCGCTGTGAAAAGTCGAGCCTCGCTCGCTGTGAAAAGTCGAGCCTCGCTCGCAGTGAAAAGTCGAGCCTCGCTCGCATTCAGAATGCTTATCTCCCTTCAGTGCGCTGAATACCCACTTGCCTTTCTGTGAAGTATGTTTCATCAGTTTCCTCCTCAAAAACCGTTGTAGAATACATGCTCCCCTTATTCCTACACACACAAAACTCTTCTTTTCAACTCTCTCTTTCTCTCCTTGCGCTTTATAGTGAGACTCGAAGGTCAAATAATAGAGAGTTCATGATTCCTCTGACCTCTTCTTCAATGCTACGCGGTTCATCACGAGTAAGTAGATCGAGATAGAAATTTTGAAAACACTGATCAGTATTATACTCAGCGGGATACGAATATGAGCCAAACTGCGCGGGGGGTCTTCGTGGGCACTCGCTGCTTACATACTGCGGATATGGTGGGCTAGAAGTAATTTGTGCTGGCGCTATCCGAACAACGGCATTACCAAGAAAATCTACTGGAGGAGTTGTCATGCACTGTCCCCCTGTAAAATTCACACAAAATGTTTCTTGTAGATCTTGAAAAACATCATCGATGACGTTGCCCGGTCCGAGGAATGTCCCTTCGTCTTCGGGACCTCGAGCGAAAAAGATCACTATTACCCGTCTGCCTTGCTGGTTGAGACGCGTCACCTCTCGCTGGATATTTCCGCGGTAGCTCTGAATATGGCTGGGAGCTCCAATAGTACTAGGCAGTCGCTGATTCAGTATGAGAATGACATCAGCGGGATGATAGCCTAGTCCAAGAGGCCGAATATCCTGGTTTTCTATCTGTACGGTTTTAAACGTAGCGGTGGGATTGGATTCTTTATACTGCAGGGGACCAGCTTTCTCATAGCCAGTGTCCTGAGCACTCGCATATCGAAGGAAGCTCGTGATGTCAGGTATGACGTTGTCATTGGGATTAAGGAGCTTTGAGGGATCAGCAGGACGTTCGCAATTTCCAGCTCCTCCACTCTTATGTTGAACACATCGTTGTTCTACTCCCATGAACCGAACAACTTGACTGAGACCGAGTGTCTTTGAGATGCCATCATTGCCGTACTGACCATATGGGATAGAGCTAGGAACTAATTGGTGAGCTGTGCTCTTTGACTGGTAGTGCGCAGGTTCATATGACATGCCTCTATTTGAAACATCTGAAAACTGAAAGTATGGCGTGGCACTCTCAACGCCATTAGTAGTCGAGTTGGCGTGAAAACAGCTTCTGAACTGCTCTATATACCAGCCATCTTCTGGTATACATCCGTCTCCATCCTTGAAATTACAACGCAACTCTCCATTTGTTTTTCGGCGATTGACGAAGGGGAGAATCATGCCATTGGTGGGATTGCTTGCAGAGTTTGGAAATGGATCTTCACCGGGGAGCTTGACTATCGTCGGACGTGTAGGCGATCCATCATCACCAAAAGAGTGGACTATTCCAAATTGAAATGTATCACGGAGTGAACCGAGTCTACTCATCTCTTCAACTAATAGTTGAATGAACAGATTTCTAGCTGCAATCCACGGCGCAAAGCATCCTGAAATGAGCGCTTGTCGAAAATCAGGTGTAGCAGGTGCGTCGAGGGGATACATCGGCTGTTCGGGACGGCTGAAAGAACCTCGAAAAATCTTATTAACATCGAGGGGGTTACTACCAGCTGGAGGACTGGATTTTTCGAATCCAGAGTAGGTCTGCGAGCTTGAAGCTGGATTTAGTGTGCTGGAATAATTCGCAGGATACGAGAAGCTTGAATTTTCCAGGGGAAGGGTCATTGCCTGGGGAGCAATGCCCAAAATGTAAGAGGGACGACCCGAGGAGTTAGGAACATCCTCAAGAGCTATTTTGTTTCGATGTGAGATGGACAAAAAGGCTTTCCCTTTGCCTGTAACAGAGGTGATTCCATCAATCTTTAAAAATACAGTATCACTTGCTACCTGTATAGCCATTCCGAAGTGCATTCCGTGCTGGTCCCTGTCCCAAAAGCCTGCGGGCACGAGCCCTTGTGGTACAGTACTCTCAACATCGAGATAGACAAGGCAATCAGCGTCGTTGACTGTTGCTGGACAGATAAGGTTGGTATTAAAAGCCGTGTTGAAATCAGCAAAACTCATCCGCGCACTCCCACCATGAAGGTCGTCTCCTTTTACCTGAGGCGGAAGGGTATTTGAGATTGCAGGGAAAACAGCAATTACTTTGGTAATTTTAAATCGGGCATCTTCGTCTATGAGCTTTCCGTCCGCCGGGAGTGTATTGACTGCTGTTTGAAGAGCAGAGTATCCACTCGTAACAAGGAAAAGGTCTTTTGCATAAAAGATGGCTTTATCGGCTGTATGTTGTGCGAGAAGGTTTGCTTTATGGGAAGTGACGTTATCGAACGCAAAGATAGTAGCGAAAATAATAACCCCTAGAATACTCACGCTAATGAGTACGAGTGCTGAGCCCTTTTCAGAAGAGTAAGAGTTTCTTTGTGCCCTACAGACTCGAGACGCTTTCATCCCTGTTCTCCCCAACCATCAAAAATTACCGATCGCTGCTGGCGAAAGGTGATAGGTGAGAGATCCCCACCATTGGGGTCTAACAACCTCAAGAGCGAGTTTATCATGTTGAAAATGAATCCGTCAGGTATGTACTCGCAACGAATACCCGCAAAGCGTGCTCTCGCTGGCTTGGTTGTTAGAGTACTTGTTTGTCCTGGGCTGACATCGGCCCATGGAGGAGGGATGGGGAGGCAGAGTAAGCAGCCGGGCTCCTGACAGGGGGTCTTTACATGTTCTCCAAGACTTTGACGAACGATACCTATAGAATAGACCATGCTGATAAGGTCTTCTTTTTCGAGTCCCATCAACTCTGGAGCGGGGGCTGGAAACTGAGATGCATCCTTTAGAAAATCATTATAACTATCTCTCCCTGAAGTGCTAAATGCCGCGTCTTCTAGGTCTTTCGAGGCAAGTAGCGATTTTAGTCGTTGTGAGGCATTGCCGGTAGCATGAAAGCTTTCGATCTCTCGAAACACCTCAGTAGATATAGGTGAGTTTGCTCTTGTAGCAGCAATTCGAACTGAGTTCACAGCGGTTACTATAGCTGCTCGTGCGGACATAAGGTGAGCAAAATACATGACAGCAGAGAGAAGTATGAGTAGGACTGGAAGAGCCATGGTAAGCTCTATTAGTGCTCCCCCATACTGACGTTGATAACATCGGTATTGTTGGGAGGCTGCCCACAGAGTAGGCTCTTT
Source organism: bacterium (assembly GCA_009926305.1). Classification (NCBI taxonomy): domain Bacteria; species bacterium. The sequence goes on along the minus strand of RFPC01000096.1, from coordinate 4,585 downwards.
GAGCGGCAATCCGCAGCCTTGGTGGAGAGCGCCACCCAACCAAGGAGAGGCGCCATATGTTTGACTGCTTACCCGAGTTATTTCCACAAAACCTCTTTAAAGTTATTTCGAATTGTAACTCAGTACGTTTTCGAAATGCTTCCCACCCGTGTTTATTTATCGTACTTTTTAGCCTATCTGTTTCAAAAAAAAGGAAATAAGAACATTTTATGTTTTTTTTTTAGGATATTTTTGTAGGTAACAGCTTTTTTCGAGAAATTTTAAAAAATGTGCATCATGCACATTTATTTCGGCCATAACACGGTAGCGCTATGTTCAGAACGCAAGCTAGTGGTTTTTTGTCATGGAAAATAAAGAGTGAGGGTTTATGGTTAGGTTTGTTTCGCAAAATACCGGGTTCGACACGTCTTCTCATGGTGGATTTTGTGAGGAGATATACGAGAAAGAATGTGTTATCCAGTTCCAGAGTGTGGCGCTGTCGGTGCAGCGAGTACTCAGTACGGTCATATACGTAGCTATAGCGCTGGCTCCATTTTTTACCCTTCAGTCACAGGTCGAGGCTCAGGGACTCTGTTCATTGAATGCCTCAGCGGTTGCGACGGAGAAAATCGGACAGTTGGTCGAGTCACCGTCTCAAAATGGATCTCTGTGGGCTTTTGGTAAGAGCATTCTACAACATGGCTCGTATGTGTACACCAGTGATCCATTGACGCGAAAGGTGTTCAAACTCTCGCCGGATATGCTAGAAGCATTTCATTCCACAACGGCACCTTTGTGTGGAATAGTGAATACCTATCAACAACCAAGCTCTTCAACAAACCTTGGAAAGGCGTTAGCGGCCTATACTGCGCCAAGTGGTGAACAATACCTTGTTGCAAGTGATACAACTACGCAACAGCTCACTATATTTGATGCAACCGGAAGTAATCTTACCTATTTAAGGACGGTTAATCCTCCTTCCTCATCACAGTGTGCAGGAATCGGTACTCAGTGTACTGTAGGGAAATTTGGATATTCAATGAAGGTGGTAACGGCAGGTCCTCAGCAGTACCTCGCAGTTTCAGCGCCAGAGACCTATGCGATTTCTCCTAACGATAAGCTAGGGACGATTTTCTTATACTCCTTAAGTAATCTGCATGATATTCAGAATAATCCTACTCCGATGCCAGTTGCGGAGATGACGGCCGAGGTAGTTATGAATGCAGTAGGCAATCTTGACGGAGCGTATAATAATTTCAGCCTTCAGCACGATTATTTCTTCGGTTTGTCACTTGATGCCGTTGATGTCAATGGTGATGGTACGGATGCCGTTCTCGTAGGAGCCCCGGGAACGCAAGATCCAAAGAATGGTGCCGGTAAGGGAATGGTATATGTCGTGCACCTTCAGCTAGCTCCAACTGGTACTTTGATGCATTCGGGCGGAGTAGTGCAGGTGCAAGCCGATCAGATAAAAAATGCATTATTTATAACGGATGATACTCCGCAACTGCCAACAGGTTCTTCTGATACGGATAGTTTTGGATACGTTGTGCGAGGAGTTAGAGATAGCGAAACCGGAAAAGTATTTGTCGCAGTCAGCGCTCCTACTCGAGTTGGTCGAATTTATGGTAATCCAAGTGTCCCTGCGGGTACTCAGGTCGACAATTCTGGTGGAGTAGCACTGTATCGGATGCTCCCAAGGGAGAGTTCTACTTGGGACCTTTTTGAACCGGTCACTTTGTATGTGAACAGAGAGGCCCCAAATGCTTTCGCTGGATTTGACTTCGATATGACACTCCGAGATTATACGGACACCTCAGTGCGAGCGATTGAGATTATGACCCTTGTCATAGCAGGTTTTTATACCGACGCTGGGATTACCGTTGCGCGTACTGCCGCTTTACTACATCCCGACGGAACAACAACATTCTTTAAAAACGACGAAGCCGCAGTATCATTTCTCAACAAGCCAGACCTTATTTGTATACAACCAGGTTCTTCTGGTTGTCTGGAATGGGCCCTTGGAGATCAGAGTAGTATTCGAGTTGTTTCAAATCAAATTGATTCCAATGAAGATGGTGCTTCAGAGTACGTGCTTGCCAATCATGACTTTGAACGCTCTGCTCTCAATACCTTTCGGGGACCAATAAGTTTTAATGCTGCTAATCCCTACTGGCAGGTAGTATCAGGGCAGCCAGCATGTATTTGGGATGATGCTGGTGACCATCCGACAAATGTGAATCTTACCTCGAATACATATTTGCCTCCATCAGGACCGGTGGCCGGTATTAATATGTTTTCCACTACCACGGGTACACCACCAGTGCCAGGACACCCTCTAAATGCAGAGATCTTCCTCATTGACTATCAAGCGTCAACATGTGCCGAGAACCGTTTTGCAACTACTGGTTCGATGACCCCAGAGGTGTATCTTCGTGGTGGTATGCCAGGGCCAACGGCTAATATCTCCCAGCCGGAGTGCCCATACAGTGAAACAGATTACTTTGCGAATCCTGGACGTGAACCACTGGCCCTGACCTTTAGTGGCCCGTTCCAATGCAATCCGGCAAATCCAACAGTGGCGTCAGTAACAATCGATGTGAGTTTTGTATTGCCAATCTGGCTGTCAACCATTGGAGCAATTCCATTCACTGTTGAGTTCATTGCTCAATCAAATGATGGATGGCTTATTAATGGTGCGGCTATTCAGGGTCAGTACTAGGGTTTTAAAGAAATGTTTACAGAGGCTTTTATGAAAAGAGAAGAAAAAAGTGTTATTCAGCGGTTTCTAGTCGTTTTAATGGTAGTAATGCTACTTGTTACACCGAGTCAAGGTGAGGCTGATTCACCTAGTACAGGTTCTCGAAGTCAGAGTGATGTGAGCGGGCAAGGAAAATCACCTCATGAAGGATCTATTTGTTTGCCTGTACAAATAAAGGATTCGGCTTTAACCCTTGGAGATGTCCTGTATGGAATTCGCCAGAATCAGAATGCTTCCAACGTTCCCACTGCGAGTCTGTTTTATCGCCTCCTAGAAGAAGACGTGAGTCTTGCACCCGGGCAGAGGATGGTGAGCTTTTTGGTTGGAGATGATGGATTGCCGATAAAAGCGTTTTCTGAATCGGATTGTGGAGCGAACCCTGGGTCGGGGAATGGTGGCAGCCAAGCAGGAATAGATCCGATTGAATTTTAAGGAGTAAGGTATGAGAAGCAAAGCACAGCAAGATGCAGGTAGCACCCTACCAGGGTTTGCCCTCTTTCTTTCTCTTTTTATGGTTCCGGTTTTAACGGCTGTTCAATCTGAGTCGATCTCAAGAGTGGTGGAGTTCTCTAGTCCGGAACTGTATCTCCCGTATAGTTACTCTGAAACGGTGAGAACGGTTCATGGACTTAAGCTCGCACCCATATCTGGTTCATTTCAGAGGCTCTCAGACTCAGAGTTAGAAGATGCTGAAGTGTATCTTGATCAGAAACAGGATAATGAGGTGCAACCAGGGAAATACTGTTCGTATATCTTTCGGTATGTAAGGAGTGGGTCAGCATGCAGTGGGGAGCTCATTCATGAAGGGAATAGTACTTATGGCGCCTCTGGATCGTGTCAGCAATCAGCAATATCGGCTTCAATGGTACAAAAGTGTAAAAGTGTGATTGCTGATATGAAGGGTTTTCTTCCACCTACAAGCTGCGGGCAGGAGTTCGTCTGTCAGATTAATATTGAACAGGCAGCTGACGTGGATAGTTACACTGTTGTCCCTCTCGGCCAAGTCAGTGCAGATCAAACGCTACAGCTCTAATCGCCCCTCTAGTAATCAGGTACCAGCTTCTTTTTATGATAGAGGATTGCAGAAGCAATCCACTGCATTTTTCTGTTTGGATTACGCGAGTTCCAGTTCTTCACATTGTGAAGCTTTTGTCTTACAACAGAGAAAAGCGATTCGATCATATTGGTAGAATCAAGGCTCTTCCGGAGGTCGAGAGGAACTCCAAGTTTATGAAGGGTCAGGAGCTCATCACCTGCTTCATCGAGCGAATTGGCAGCTTGCTCACTGGTTTGCATGAGCCAAGACTTAAGCTTCTTTAGCTCTCCCTGAGCGTCGCTGTAACGGTCAAGGTTCATCATACGATTCATTCGGAGATGAAGCTCTTGGTGTTTCTCTTGAGGAAGGTATCCTTCTAGGTTTCTGAGCTTGTGAAGCCAGCAGCGTTGAATGAGCACGGCACTCCCAAAGACGTCTCGCACGGCCTTGCTGAGAGCTTTTGAGCCGTCAAGGACACACAGCAGCCTTTCGCAGTGCAGCGAGAAGCCTCGCTCCAGAAGATTCTGAAGGAGATCGGTTACGACTTTTGAGTTCTCACTGCTCCCATCAATAAGCCCCACTGGGATTTTCTCTAGCTCATGAGTTTAGCGAGTGAACGCACTACCACCCGCGCCCAAATTCGAAGCACATCCGCTCAGAGAGTGCTGGGAAAACTTAAATAACTAACTTCTAAGAAAGATGGTGCCTTCCTTTGAGATCCCAATTTGGGATCTCAAAGCTACAACCTCTCGATCTTCTAACTGAAACATGAAATCTGTGGGGAATCGGTCTTCATTGCGCTTCACGGC
>RFPC01000095.1 GCA_009926305.1 bacterium | reverse complement strand
ACCGCCTCTCCCAGAACAATGTCGTTGGAGCACTAAACGATATTGAGGAGTCAATCGCACGAAATGATGCTCGAGGAGTCTACCGTTCTCGCTCACTGCTCGATCAGGACTTAGCCGTTCGCTCAACGAGCCTTTCTGAAGTCTTTCGCCAGTTGGGATTTCGAGATGTCGCCAGGATTGAAGCGATGAAATCCCTCTCGAGAGACTATTCAAATTACTCGGCACACCGCCTCCTCGGAGAAACGCTTGAAGGAGACTTCTTTGCTGATGCCAAATTCTCACAAAGCATCATCTCAGAACTTCTATCCCCACTCAGTTTTAACTCATTTCAAAGTTTCAATGGATTCTCAGCAGAGCCCTCGGCGAATGATTACGCAGCCCTCTTTGACCGTCCAGCACACCGCACTGCCATCAATCTTCAAGGAACAAATAGAGATGATGACTATCAGGGAAGTATTCTTCAATCTGGAACGGAAGGAGATTTTGGATATCTCACTGCCTATAGCTATCGCAACTATTCAGCATCAAGACTTGAACAGCAAAATGCAAGAGTAGCGCTCCAGTACCAGCCCCATGCTGACCATCGGTTTATCCTCGAAGGAGAGATTGAATCGTTTGACGACCAGATTACCGCTGATACGTATGAGAGGAACGATCTTGCTATAGCACTTGGAAGTTATCATCACCTCAGCAATCAGACAGAGGCGATCACTCGTATTGAGTACTTTGGTCGGGAGATAGAAACAAGAAGTAGAGATGTCATTGAAGAGGCTACGCAGACCCTTATTCTTGGAACGGATTCGCTTCTCTTTCCTGAATTTCAGATCGCACTCAATCAAGAAGCCGATGAAGAAATTGATATACTCCGTGGGAATGCCCAGATTATTCACAAAACCGCTGCTTACTCGCTCGTGAGTGGTGTTGAGTATCTGTATACTGATGGTGTCGGGGAAGAAAAGAGCCTTATCACTGAGGACTCTTCCTTATTTTTTGATGGTATTCCTGCTTCTCGAGACAGTGCTGCTGCCTACAATACGAACACACACTCACTCTACACGTATTTTAATCAGAATCTTTCAAGCTCTCTTTCCTTCACTTTCGGACTGAATTATCGAGACATTGAACTCCCTGCATTTGATACCGTAGCTCCTTTCATTGGTGGTAGAAGAAGTAAGAGCAAGCTCTCGCCAAAACTTGGCTTTACGTATACTCCGACTGATGCACTTACCATCCGTGGTGCCTACTTTCAGACTCTTGGCACGAGTTCAGTTAATGATATTGGTTCCATTGAGCCCGTTCTCGTGGGAAGCTTCATTCAATTGCTTGGCGATCTCCCAGGAGTTGAAACCGAGACGTTTGGAATTGGGATAGACTACAAAGACCCGAAACATTTCTACACTGGAATTGAATATGCCTATCGAGATATTGATAGAGACGGAATCGATATCCTTACAGAGTTTGTGACGGATGCTACCACTCTTCAGGACACGTTCTCTCTCACCCCCACGCTCCAGACTGAACAAGAGAGAGAGCACCTCGTAAGAGCATATTTCTATACGATCTTTTCAGAGCATTTCACAGGAATAGCAGAATATCGCAGAGAGTATCTTGAGGCACTGGATATCTCTGAAGAGAATGACACGAATCGAGTACGGCTTGGGGCGCGTTTCTTTAGCTCGTCGCGATGGTTCGCTCTCACTGATGTTGACTGGTATCGCCAAGACCTGAATGGCGTACTTGGTTTCAATGATGGAAACGAAGATTTTTGGATACTCAATGCTGGGGTTGGATATAGGCTCCCTCATCGAAAAGGTCAATTACGACTGCAACTCGTTAACGTGCTTGATGAAGAAGCTCCCTTTGCCTCACGTAGTCGATTTACAGATCCTCCAAGCGGTATTGGATTCTTAACAGATCTCTCGGTAAACTTTTAGGCTCATGTATTCGTCCATTCAAAAATGGCTATTAAGAAGCACCCTAGCCGTTAGCATTGCTCTGCTTGGTAGCTTGCTGTATCGCACTCCCTGGTTTCAGGAGCTTGAATATCGCGGGCTGGATCTCATGTTCTTCCTTCGAGGCGAAGAAGCCCCACCAGAGGATATTATTCTGATAGCAATCGATGAAGAGAGCTATAACACCCTACAGGTGCCCATGCACAAGCCGTGGCCCCGAGAACTTCATGCTCAACTTCTAGAACGACTCGCGCGAGCAGGCGCAGAGAGAGTCATATTCGACGTCATTTTCGGCGGTCCGAGTGGTGATCAGGAGACCGATCAGCGATTAGCCTCTGCTTTCGGATTACTCCCCACAGTGATTGGAGTAGAAGTGGCTCCCGTTGCCGGAGAGGTTGAGCGAGAAGAAGTCTACCTCCCCTATCAGTCCTTTCAAAAAACCGTTGGTGAACTCTCGATCGTAAAAAAACGAACAGATAAGAGGCATATTCGTCGCTTTACTCCGGAGTTTACCGATCCCGCGAGCGGGATACGATATCGAAGCCTGGCACAGGCAGGAGCAAATCTTCGTGCTGGATCGCCTTTACCGGATGAAAACGATCTCATCTGGTTCTATGGGCCATCACGAACCATCAAAACCTATTCATACTCAGATGCGCTTGATGAAGAGTTTTTTCTCGATGAAGAGTTTACAGGAAAAACTATCTTCATTGGCTTAGCGTTACAGACCGATACGGGTCCCGCTCAAAAAGATGCATTCCTAACACCCTTTACGAGCCGTGGTGATACGTTTGGTGTAGAGATTCATGCAACAGCTGCTCTCAATCTTCTTCACTCGCAATGGCTTCAGCGATTCCCGTTCTCAACTGAGGCGCTCTATTATGGCATCGCAACGATGCTCATAGCGCTCGCACTGTTTGCACTTCCGCCTGGATACGGACTCCTTCTTCTTATCGCTACAATCTTTGGATGGAGCTCTTTTGCATATTTCTCCTTCACGAGGGAAATGACATTTGTTCCTGGAATCACCCTCACCGCTATCATAGCACCCGTCATTTATCTGATAGCGACAGTGCTTTCATACCTCCTCGCTCGAAAACGGCAGCGGCAGACCGAAAGAGCCTTTTCGCACTATCTTACTCCAGAGATGGCGAAAGAAGTTTCCCAAAATCCAGATGCGCTCAACCTTGGAGGAGAAACGATTACCGCCACTGCGCTCTTTACTGATATCGCTGATTTCACCAATATCAGCGAATCAATGGATGCTGAAGAGGTTGTCCGCATGCTGAATGAGTATTTCTCTGAAGTTATGGACGCAATTTTTGAAACTCGGGGAACACTCATTAAGTTTATTGGAGATGCTGTATTTGCTCTTTGGGGAGCACCCGTTCCAATTCTCGATCACGAGGCACAGACCGTTGCCACAGCTATCAAGATTCGAGAACGAGTCGTTGCATTCAATGAAATCGGGAAGTATCCCAAGCTCCATACCCGCTTTGGCATTCATTCGGGCCCTATGGTTGTTGGAAACCTCGGCTCACAACGACGATTTGATTACACAGCAATCGGCGACTCGGTTAACCTCGCTGCCCGGCTAGAAGGATTAAACAAATACTTTGGAACTGAGATACTGATCTCCGAGACGGTAGCGAACAAACTCTCCGATGCCTTCCCGCTCTGTCTGATTGGAAAGGTAGCGGTGAAAGGAAAAAGTCAGGCTGTGTCCATCTCGACGGTGGTTCCGACAGAGGTATCTGAAGATGATAGAAAATTATGGGAGTTTGCCCTCAGAGAGTTCTACGCAAGAAATTGGGACGAGTGCTCTGATGGCTTTCACGCACTCACGGAGCGTAAGTCTTTTTTTGATACCGCAGCGCACCTCTATCTGCAGCAAATTTCGATAAGGCGTGATAGCGAAACTTCTGACTGGGATGGAGAAATCACCTTTGATTCAAAGTAAGGCCTACATACGATGACGAACGGAGAAGGAAGCGTGCTAGCATCTTCAGTACAAGAAGATCACTTTTACAACTTAAACCCGGCGGTTGTTCTAGAAGCCGTCGAGCAAATTGGAGTCCGAGCAACTGGCAAGACTCTGGCATTAAACAGCTATGAAAACAGGGTATATCAAGTTGAAATTGAACTGCCGACGCAGCCCTCAGAGTCTGTGTATGACACCTACCGGGTTGCAAAGTTCTATCGTCCGAATCGCTGGAACGAGGCTCAAATTCGGGAAGAGCATTCACTTTTGAAGCTCCTTGAGGAGAATCAGATTCCTGTTATTGCACCTATTCGATTCGAAGATGGAGATACGCTACGCCAATTTCCTGAATCAGGACTGTTCTTTTGTATTTATAAAAAATATGGGGGACGTCACCGCGCAGAACTACCAGAACATCAATTAAGGACTATCGGACGACTACTGGCTCGCACTCATAATATTGCGCAACAAATAGAGCCGCGAACTCGGGCAACCCTCAATGCGGATACCTACGGCACGAGAAATGTAGAACTCTTACTAGAATCACACTTCATCCCAGAGGAGTCGAAAATTGCCTTTCGCTCGGTAGTAGAGCCGATTATTGCTGTGGCTCAAAAACGACTTGAAGAGTGCTCCCTTATTCGGCTTCATGGAGACTGCCACTTGGGCAACGTGCTCTGGCAAGATGACAACCCTATGCTCCTTGACTTTGATGACATGGTGTATGGACCTGCTATTCAGGACTTGTGGCTTCTTAACCCGGGCCGCGACGAAGAGTCCCACAAACGACAAGACACCCTGATTGAAGCATATTCTGAACTTCGAGAGTTTCATCATCATGAGATGGGACTCATAGAGCCGCTCAGGGCTCTTCGAATTATTCACTTTGAAGGATGGATAGCACGACGGTGGAATGATCCGATATTTCAGCGCACTTTCGAACAATTTGGAACGCCTCTTTACTGGAGAGAAGAGCTCGCGGCGCTGTATGAAATATCCGATCTTTTGATGCAAGGGAATTAACCTCACGCCTCATTGACGGAAAAGAAAATCATATTGGTCAAGACACAGAAGAGACGTATGATAAGGAAAGAGAAGATGAGCAGATTACAGATGATCAGAAAAAAAGAGGAGGATATAATGAGCAAGTTTCTAGGGCTATTTCTTCTGCTCAGTATTGGACCATTATTATTCTTCGTTGGATGTAATGACTCGCCGGCAACATCACCTATTGGGCCTGCAGACCCAGTCGGAACCTGGTCAGTTCGTTTTACTGAACTGCTTGACGAGTGTGATAAAATTGCTCCAGATGACGAAGGAGTCGGCTTTACTTCTCAGCAGACCGTGACAAGAAATGGAGATACCTACTCAGTTGAAGCTGATGAGCTTGTTTTTGGATTTATCGATGGTGCTCTGAGAGCGTCTGATTCTCTCGAAGCAGAAGACTCATTTACAGGAGACTTATTTGGAACGGGAATTTCCTGCGTGCTAAGCGAACGACTCGCGTACAACAACATTACCGAGACCTCTACAGATATCGTCTATGAAGTCGTCATCGCCTGTGAAGATGGAACACGATGCGACTCCCTATTCAGGGCGTATGGAGAACGCTCCTCATAGCCGTAAAAATGGGGTGGTAAATCATTCAGCATCACTACTTCTAGAAGGTTACTACTTCTAGAAAGTTACTGTCCCGAGCACTGTGCCACACTCCCCAGTTGAGCTTAGAGAAACACTCGTGACCGAACTCATGGACGTTTCTGAGAACTCATAAGAAGGGATTCCACCGTTCGTTGTACCCGCTATGAGCGCAGCGCTATCCGTTATCTTCAACTGACCAGCATAACGCACTCCACTCGGTGATTGACTCTGGGTACTGACTGATACCGTTTCTCCAAATGCTGCTCCATTGAGACAAACGGTCAAATCCTGAGAGGAATCACTCCGCACCCGGATGACGAGGGTCCCCAAGGTAGGTTCGACTTCCCGACACGCAGTAGCAGCGAGTGTTTCATCCCCAAATGAAAACGTCTCACACTCTCGATTCGGATTCTCAGCAGCGTTTCCACAGACCAATGTCCCGATAGAATCTTCCACAACATTCGACTGGCAACTTTTACTGATCACCACAGTAGCGCCAAGTGGATCAAAATTTAACCATCCTAGCACTGACTGCCGTCTGCTCGCTGACACCTCAATATCTCTACTTGCCACTACGAGCTCTCTTGAACTATTCAACTTCTTCTTCCTTCTTCGCTCGCGCCTTCGTTTGCGCGTTCGCTTGTTCCATTTTTTGTTTGTGGCTTTTGCTGAAGTCGAACTTACACTCTTGTTAATCAATGAGAGTGAAGGAAATAGTCGGGGAGCATTACTATTGGCAGGGGCAACGGTTACAATACTGCTCAACGAGCGACGAAGCTCATAGCTATACAGATATTTATTGGCATCGAACTCTGCCTGCCCATCTGTACTGAGGGAACCATAAATCTCGGAATCTACGGCTGATGCGAGCTCGACGGGACGAAACGAGAAGACTCGCTGGTAACGATCAGTTCCCGTCAGACTACATGCCCGATACCTCTCATCTGTCGCCAGTCCTTCAACAGAAAGATGGAACCTCGGCGAGCCATCGGTGCCATATCCTCCTGGCTCGAAAAACCCTTCAGCAGTGATACTCTCATTGCCCGGCGTAGTATCGAGCGTACAGATCTGTCGTTCTTCACTCAGATTATTCGCTACCACCTCCGGATCGTTGATGAACTTTCCAATACACACATCTTTTCCGAACCGTGTTCGCTTGCGAAGAACAACCGTAATCACGGCCTGATCTATGTCAAATCGAGTAGCAAGCTCCTGTAACTTCGCAATCGTAATCGACCCGCTACATACTGGGCCCTCACACAGCAGGCGGGTTACCCCTCCCTCTCTGACATTACCTCCTTCAACCTCTCCATCAACAAACACAAGTGGAAGCTTGCTCGCTGGCGGTGCAGAGGAAAAGAGTGCTGTGAAATCCAGAGTTTGAAACGTATCTAAATTAAGACTAAACGCCAGAGGAACTCGTTCTCCATCTTCACAAAAAAGAGTCAGGTCTACACGACACTTCTCTGGAGTATCAATCGAGCATTCGTTACTTTGAGCCAAAACAAATAGAGGAGATAGCCAGACGAAGAGCGAATATATTGAAAAACGTAGTAACCACTTCATGCGCTGATTTTAAAGATAATGATCCAAAAGGTCGACAGAGAACTTCTCTCTTCGGACCAAAAAATATCCGCTATCTCGTGTACCCCACCAACTCAACATAGGCTGCACCTCGCTGGGGCTCTCCATCCATACTCCCCTCAATGAGGCACCGTCCTTCCCAGTAGGTTCTCTCCCCTCCACTCCCAGATAGAAGCTCTTGCCCCTTCACGGTGGGAGCAACCCTCGCCTCTATCCCCATCTTTGGAATCGACACCGTCCATCCCGAAGGATACTCAATACCACTTCGTTCACTCCGCCACGATCCAGATGGCTGAATAAGGAAATCAGAAGCAGTTAAAAGAAATTTTTCCCCCTCTGGACTAACACACGAGCCCGATGAGTACTGAGTTCGAACCAATGGATTCCCGCGTCGTAAATTATACAGCATGCACTCCCAGTCGTTTTGAAATTGCATAGCAAACCAATCCCAACCAACTTCACGACTGTTCGGCTTAGAGGAAAGTACCTCGTGATCCATCCATGCTTCCACACCCACACGGAGCTCTTCGTTTCCAATCACTACCTCTCCATCACCCTCTAAACGAGTAAAGGATACATAGTACGAGGCGTCCCCTGGACTCGCTCCCTTTTGACTATACCCGGCGTCACCTTGTAACACTGGGGCTTTTTGAGGTTGAACAGCGAACGAAAAAGAGAACATCTCTCCTGTCTGTGCATCTCTCGCCTCTACTTGTAGACGAATCGTAGACTGACTCTCCCCTTTTGGACCTTGTTCTACCCTCCAATCACGTGCCCAGACCTCTAGCCGTTCAGTGCTCGCCCCTGCCTGTCCAAAATCCGGACGTACTCGAATTTTTTCAAAAAGAAATCGCTGATTGCTATCATCAGTGAGAGCTGCATGTGCAAGATAAAGCGAGCCAACATGCCACGGAGTCTCTCGAGCACCCTCTTTGGGATTAATGCCTACTCTAAAAAATGTAAGCTCAAATCCGAATGTTCTCTCAACGGTTACCTGCTCTGCAGACTGCGCCTTCAGGTGGCCAGTAAAATACCACCACTCCACTGGATACTCGACATGCGCTCCATGGTCTCTGGGAAAGTTAAATTTTCGTCCAGGGGTAACTTCTAAAAATTCACCATGAGCACTACTCACCAGAAAGAATGTTACGAGAAAGAGGAACATTCTACTGCAAAAGCCC
>RFPC01000094.1 GCA_009926305.1 bacterium | reverse complement strand
GGATACATGGGAGCAAATATTCGTTCTATTGGGGTTATTGGTAGCGGTCAGATGGGTGCAGGGATTGCACAGGTTGCAGCACAGTCAGGCCTCTCAACCGTATTATTTGATATATCGGATCAAGCGCTGGAGGGAGCGAAAAAGGGAATCATTCGTCGTCTCGATAGAGCCATTGAAAAAGAACAAATCACATCCGAGGCGAAAGAAAACATTCTCGGAAATCTTACTTATTCAGCCGAACTCTCTTCACTTTCAAAAAGTGATTTCGTAGTTGAGGCAATCGTGGAGAATATCGCGATTAAAGAAAAGCTCTTAAATGAGCTTACACCCCATCTTGCTGAGCATACGATACTTGCCAGCAATACATCATCCATCTCAATTACCCGACTAGCAAAGGCCTCTGATCGACCAGAGCGTTTTATCGGGATGCACTTCATGAATCCCGTGCCAATCATGGAGCTAGTAGAAATTATCCGTGGGCTTCAGACTAACGATGAGACCTATACAATCACAAAAACTCTTGCTGAGCAGATGGGGAAAAAGACCGTGCTTGCCCTTGATGGTCCAGGGTTTATCGTTAACCGCATACTTTGTCCAATGATTAATGAAGCTATTTACCTTTTACAAGAAGGAGTAAAGGCAGAGGATATCGACCAGGCAATGATGCTTGGAACGAATCATCCCATGGGCCCTCTCACCTTAGCTGATTTCGTTGGGCTTGATACTTTACTTGCCATCTTAGAGCTTCTCCACAGAGAACTCGGTGAAGACAAGTATAGACCGTGCCCACTGCTCAGAAAATATGTTGAGGCTGGTTGGTACGGAAAGAAGAGTGGAAGAGGCTTCTACCGGCATGACCAGTAGGCGCTGAGATGAATTGGAAATCCAGCGCAGAACCACCACACTAGCCCTGCCGCATACCATCTCGAATAAGCTCAAGCAGGCCGATATTGTCCGAATGACCTGTCATTCTTGCGGTAATCTTTGCCTGTAACGGCCTACCCAAAAGATAGAGATCTCCAATCGCGTCTAAAATTTTATGTCGGACAGCTTCATTCTGAAAACGAAGCGACTGATTAAGCGCTCCATCCTTGCCGTAGAGGATAAAGTTATCCATTCGACCCCCCTGCGCTAGTCCCTTCGCTTGAAGAAAACCTACATCTTGAACAAATCCGAATGTTCTCGCTGGAGCAATCTCTTCTTCGTAGTGTTCAATAGAGTCATGCGTATACACTAGCTCTTGTTCTCCAAGCGGTTCCGGATAACTCAGATAGTAATCAACTGTCAGAGTCTCTGCCGGTTCTATAGAGATCTCTTCCCTACCATTATCGTATGTAATCTTCTCGGTAGGTCTTATTGCATACCATTCACCACTCTGATCACAAACTCCAACCTCATTGATGGCCTTTAGGAAATCAAGTGAGGAGCCATCCAAAATGGGAACCTCTTCATTACACTTCACCAGGAGGTTTGATATCCCAAGAGCGTGGAGTGCTGACATCAAGTGTTCAATCGTTTGAACACTGCTTCCTCCCGATTTAAGTGTTGTCGCAAATCCAGTTGAATCAACAAAATTAACATGCGCTGGTACTGCAGCTCCACCAGATACACCGACAAAGTGAATGCCCGAGCTCGGTGGGAGCGGCTCAAGACTCATGCCGCTCTTTTTACCCGAGTGAAGCCCCGTGCCATATAATATTATCGAATGTTGTATTGTCCTTTGCTGAACTAACGCTCCCGCCCAAGGCTGTTTCCCAAATATACTTTTCTGAACATTAAGATGAAGTGCGGCTCCTCCAGCGTCTCTTACCCCTATGTCCGCTCCATCAATATCATGGCCACTTGATTCCTCTGGACTCATCACAGGATGACTCTCGCCCTCGTCCTCACCCCTTCGTTGAGCAGACAAGGCAGCTCTCGCTCTTTCTAGGGTGACTTCTATGTCTAGCGGCTTCTCTAAAAAGTCATAGGCGCCCATCTGAGTCGCTTTCACCGCCGTAGCAATGGTGGCATGACCGCTCATCATTATAACACACGGTGGATTCTTTAGCGCTTGCAGCTCTTGAAGGACTTCCATCCCATCCCGACCTGGAATCCAAATATCGAGAAGAACGAGGTCTGGACTATTCTCTAGTGCCTCAAACAGCCGTTCCGCAGAGTGAAGCGAAGAAACCTCAGAGCCGACTTCCATGAAGAGCTTCTCAAGCTCAAGACAAATCCCGGGCTCATCATCGATGATCAGGACCTTGGATCCCTTTAAAATGTCATCCTCTGAACGCTCCATCTCAGATACTGCTGCTCCCATACTTACTCCGCTCGCATAAAATTTTGTAATGAAACCGCTGCATGGCCAAACAACGTACTTTCTCTTTCAGGTCCGACACTCACCATTGAGATATCGCACTCTACCATTTCTGATAGCGAGCTGAGGTATACACGAGCATTTTGCGGTAGATGATGCCACTTGCGTACCTCTGAAAGATTATCTTCCCAGCCATCGAACGTAACATACTGCGGCTCGACTCGCTCAAGTTCTGATGGCAAGACAGGTGCATCCTCTACCTTCTTTCCATCTAGCAGATAATTTACACACACCTGAATTTTCTCAAGCCCTGAAAGAACATCTAACTTTGTCAGTGCAAGCATATCTATGCCATTCAACCGAACCGCTTTCCTCAAAAGAACTGCATCAAACCAGCCACATCGGCGAGAACGCCCCGTTACTGTTCCGAATTCATTTCCCTTCTTTTGAAGATACTCTCCTACTACCCCAGTATCTTCAGTAGGAAATGGCCCACTTCCAACCCTGGTGGTGTAGGCTTTTGCAACACCTAAAATATGATCGATGGTTCGGGGGCCAACTCCGACTCCTGAGCAAACAGCGCCAGCTAAAGTGCTCGATGAAGTTACAAAAGGAATAGCACCATGAATCTGATCAAGAAGCGTGCCTTGAGCACCTTCAAAAACAATTCTTCTCTCCCGCTTATGTGCCTCAGCAATCATCATCCCGACATTTCCCATAAATGGGAGGAGTCTATCAGCAGTTCTTTCTAGATACTCACGCACCTCAGCGAAGGCCACTTGCTGATCAGACTTCAACACATCCTTTAAGTACTGATTGCGAAGCTCAAGCACCTCTTCCATGCGCTCCAAAACCTGTGGAAGGTACCGAAGTTCAGCAAGCCGAATTCCGCTCCTATTTGCTCTATCTTCATAGCAGGGCCCGATACCTCTTCCCGTTGTTCCAATACGATTTTTTCCACGTAATTCTTCTCGAGCAATATCAATGATTTTGTGATACGGCATGATGAGATGTACACTCTCATCAATGATAAGGCGCTCCTTCGTAACCGACACGCCAGCTTCTTCTAGCCCACTTGTCTCTTCAAGAAATACATCCGCATCGAGAACTACCCCAGCAGCAATGCAGCAGATCGTTTCCTGACGCAGAATTCCAGAGGGTACAAGGCGCAGCTTGGTTTCTTTTCCATCAACGAGAAGAGTATGCCCAGCATTATTCCCACCCTGAAAACGAACCACGTATTGCGCATTCGACGTCAGATAATCAACAAGCTTTCCTTTCCCTTCATCACCCCACTGGGCGCCCACAACAACAAGGCTACTCATCCCTTTCTCCTTCAGTACTATTCACACTCCAGCTCATACACACTCTCGTGAAACTTCAATATCGACAAAGACGACCTTCCAGGAATCCCTTATGAAGCGAAGCAGACCCACTGGCTTAGAACTCTTCTCAACACAAAGCAGTGCATAGTCCCCTTCTTCTAACCGTTGACCGGAAAGCTCTCGTATCACCTTTGAGCTATCTCCATGGCGTAATTTTAGAAAACAATCGGATGACACACCAAGTCGGGGGATATCTCCAAATACTTCATACCACGAAATAAGGTTCTGAGCGGTAATCTTTTCAAGAGATGTACTCATATTTATATCGAATGGGGCCGATTCTACCCGCCTGATTGAAGCGATAGCTCCCCCCGTTCCCAAAGATTCTCCAAGATCCCGGGCTAGCGAGCGCACATAGGTTCCCGGACCACATTCGACTCTATAGCCGTATCGGTCTGGGGAAAGAAAATTCAGTTCAAAATCATAAACCATCACTTCACGAGAGGAGATCTCAACCTGTTCACCTCTCCGCGCTCTCACATGTGCCCTCTCCCCGCGAATCTTCACTGCACTTACCGTTGGAGGCTTTTGTAAAATATTCCCAATAAACGACTTCGTCGCCGCCAGCACAATCTCATTAGAGGGAAAGCTTCCATCAAATCGCGATAAGACCTCGCCAGAAAGATCATCTGTCTGGGTTGTTACTCCAAGTTGCAATTCCCCCAGATAGGTTTTTTTTCCACCAGCAACCAAGGGGATCAAGCGAGTTGCTCTTCCCACTGCACACACAAGCACCCCCGTTGCATCCGGATCTAATGTTCCCAAATGACCCACTTTCGCCTTCCGACCGAGTCCGAGAGCTCGCTTCACTCTATTCACAACATGAGCACTCGTCATGCCAGCAGGCTTATCAATGCAGAGAAAACCCATTGGCACTTCTTGTACTCGAATAGAGTGGCCTATAGGTGCTGAAGACGCAGTCTCAGTTGATTCCATTACTCTGCACTCTCTGCTTCCAAAGGAAGAACTTTTTCTAAAGCAGATTCTAGCCGCGCTACAATATCATTCAGTGCTCCTGATGCGCGAAAGGCTGCCGCAGCTCGATGCCCTCCTCCCCCAAACGACGTCGAAACAGCTGCCAGGTCTACATCCGCACGCGACGTCCTGAGACTAGCTTTCCACTTGCCATCAAACCATCTGACAGAATAAGAAATCTCAACTCCTTCAATATCTCTAAGGAGCTCAGCTAACTCTTCAGCATCTTCTGGGCCACCAGCGACTCTCTTATAGTCCTCCTCCGTAATCGCTACACCAGCAATGCGTCCATCGCATAGCGTTCTCATCTTTTGAAAACCGATACCATTCATCTTAACGGTAGATAAAGGCACCGAGCCAAACAGATGTCGGGTAAGCACATCTAAACGCGCACCTGACCTCAGTAACTCTGCAGATTTTTCAAGAGTATCGGCTGTAGTCGAGCGATAACGAAATGCTCCGGTATCACCTAGGATGCCAGCTAAAAGACACTCTGCTGCATTCTTTGGTAACAAGGACTTACTATCGGAGGAAGTTTTCCATTCATGAAACAAATCAATAACTAACTCACTGGTTGAAGATGCTTTGGTATCAACCACATTGACCGTGCCGAAGTTATTGTTTGATTCATGATGATCAATATTAATAAGTGGCACATTTTTATTAGAGACCACCCATTGCTCTAACCGGTCTCCGACTCGATTAAGTTCTCCCGCATCGCAAGTGATAAATAGGTCTGGGCACCAACTCTCTGTCTCATGAGCAACAGATTCTGCTCCAGGCAAGAAGGCAAGTCTTTCTCGTGCTGCATCAGCATCTTCATTGAAAAGACGAACATCACAGGATGGCAAGCTCTGCCTGATGATATGAGCTAGCCCGCAAGAAGAGCCGTAAGCATCGGGATCTGGGCTAATATGTGACAGAATAGCAATCGACGAACTCTTCGAAATAACCTCCACCGCAGCAGCCAATGCTTCTTCTTTTTTATTCATCGCGAACTTCCTCTTTAACGAAAGAGGTGCTCTGACAAACCCCTTGTTCATCCTGCTCAATTTCTTGACTGGGTGACTGTCGCTCTACAGATTCCTTCATTATAGATTCTATCTGCTCAACCGTATCGAGCGTATTATCATAAAAAAATCGGAGTTCGGGAATAAATCTGAGTCGGAGTCCCTCCGAAAGCGCCGCACGAAAGAAACCGCGAGCCCCCTTGAAAGCTCCCTCGATCTCTAAAATTCGCTGTTTTGAGCCCGACTGGACCCAATAGACAGATGCGACTCTCAAGTCTTTGGAAACTTTCACACCTGTAATCGTTACCATGCGCAACCGCTCGTCAGAAGTTTCGAGCAATCTTTTTGCTAGAACTTCTCGGATTGCTTGCGCGACTTTGTATACACGTCTGTTTTCACTCAACGTTGCAACTCCTTAGTTGAGGTCATCTAAAGATGCTTCAATTTCTTCAATCTCGTACATCTCAATAACGTCTCCAATCTTGACATCATTAAAATTTTCAATTGAGACACCGCACTCATATCCAGACTGAACTTCCTTCACATCATCTTTAAAACGACGCAGACCACTCATCTTTCCTTCGTGAACCACTGCACTATCACGAAGCAGCCGCACGTATGCACCTCTTCGAGCGATTCCATCAAGAACATAGCCACCAGCAATTCGTCCGATTTTTGGGACCATAAAGGTGTCTCGCACCTCAATTCGTCCGAGCGACTTCTCTTTCTTAATAGGTTCGAGAAGACCTGCCATCGCACGCTTTACATCATCAACAAGCTCATAAATAACTCGATAAAATCGTATTTCAACACCGTGGCGCTCTGCCTCATCAGCTGCTCGAGACTCAGCGCGAACGTTAAATCCAACAATCAAAGCTTTGGATGCAATAGCTAACTGAACATCGTTCTCGCTCACACCTCCTACACCACCTAAGACCACGTGTACTTTCACCTTTTCACCGGAGAGCTTTTCTACTGCATCGCGAACTGCCTCCAGTGAACCGTGAACATCTGCTTTTACAATCAGATTTAATTCTGCTGCTTTTGCCTTTCCAGCTTGTCGGGCAAACTCCTCAAGAGAGACAGGTCCTCCGCCCAGCCTTGACTCCTTAAGTTTTAACTTCTCAGCGCGATTCATCGCCACGGCACGAGCTTTACTCTCAGACTCAACGACAACAAAGTCATCACCAGCTCTAGGAACACCACTCAGTCCAGTAATCTCAACAGGAACGGCGGGACCGGCTTCCGTAATGGTTTCGCCCCTATGGTTCATCATTGAACGAACTCGCCCAAACTCAGCACCTGTTACATAAATCTCTCCTAGTCGGAGCGTCCCCTTTTGAACAAGCACTGTAGCAACGATTCCCCTTCCGAGCTCTTGACGAGCCTCAATGATTGTACCGACCGCTCGACGCTCAGGATTTGCTTTTAACTCTGCGACCTCAGCAACAAGAAGTACTCCTTCTAATAATTCTGAGATTCCGCCTCCCTGAAGCGCTGAAACATGGAAGAACATCACATCTCCACCCCAGTCTTCTGGCTGCAATCCTCGCTCGGCAAGTTGCTGCTTTACTTTATCCGGATTTGCGCCCTCTTTATCCATCTTGTTGACCGCAACCACGATTGGAACACCCGCAGCTTTTGCATGCTCAATTGCTTCAACTGTCTGCGGCATAACACCATCATCGGCAGCGACAACAAGAATTACGATATCAGTAACCTGCGCTCCTCTCGCTCTCATCGATGTAAACGCGGCGTGACCCGGCGTATCGATAAACGTAATCGTTCTGCCATCCTCTACCGTTACTTGATAGGCACCTATGTGCTGAGTAATACCCCCATGCTCACGTTCAGCAACCGAACTCTTTCGAATTGTATCAAGAAGCGACGTCTTCCCGTGGTCGACGTGCCCCATGACGGTAACGATTGGAGAGCGCGGCAACTCAACACCAGTCTCCTCTTGATCTTCAACTAGGAGAATCTCAGCCTCATCGAAAGAAACTGATTCCACCTGAAAGCCAAATTCCTCAGCGATGATAGTTGCAGTATCTTGATCGATTGCTTGGTTAATTGTCGCCATGATTCCAAGCTCGATGAGCTTTTGAATGACTTCACCAGATTTAAGGCTCATCTGGGAGGCAAGTTCACCCACGGTGATAATTTCATCCATCTTAACAATTCGCTTCGAGGCTTTTGGAACGGTCTTCTCAGCGGCGCTTATAGTCTCCTCTTCTGCTGCGCCCTTCTTTTTCTGCTTTCCACCTTTTGTTACTCGACGACCTGGCAATCCTTCGTAATCGACCAGATCAGTTCGCGTAAACTCCCTCTTTTTCGAACGCTTTTTACCGCCTTTCTTCTTGCGACCATCGCCGTCATCTTCCTCTTCAACATCTGGGGCGTCATGAAATACTCGGGTCCGCTTCTTCTGAGCTGGCGCTCGAGTCTCCGGCTCTTTTGCGAGTTCAATTTTTCCAAGCACCTTTGGACCAGCTCGCTTTTTAAGTGGCTTTTCTTCAACCTCTTCTGGCTGACCTACCTCTCCTTCTTCAGATGTGTCTCCAGCTTCAACCCCCACTACACTGCTATCAGGAGAAACATCGCCTGCGTCTGTTTCCGGAACTCCTGAAGCGCTTGAGGATGTCTCCGCAGTAACGTCCTCTCCGGCGGA
>RFPC01000093.1 GCA_009926305.1 bacterium | reverse complement strand
CTCTCAACGTTGCCTGTTGCAGCTCTAGGAGTTGGTATTGGAGTTGACTATGGAATCTATATCCTGAACGGGCTGAGAATCGCTAATCGCAGAGGGCGCAGTTTTGAGAAGTGCTACGAGAGTGCTCTGGCAAGGAGTGGGGCCGCCGTCCTACTCACTGGTCTCACTCTCGCAGTGGGAGTAAGTACTTGGTACTTCTCGAAGCTTCAGTTTCAGGCTGATATGGGAATTCTGCTCGCCTTTATGTTCATAGCAAACATGATAGGTGCGCTCGTTTTCATTCCAATCCTTGCTCGTCTTACGGGTCTGTATGTCCCACAACCAAAATTGACGGGTGATCAAGAGGTCTGATCATCAAGTGAGGAGTCTCCTTAGAAAGATTCTCTCCTTTGTTCAGCTGGACGTCTTTAAATGAGCGTGTTGGGCTCAGATTATTCTTCGTTGAAGAACTTTGCCCGCAGGTATTGAAGAAAAGGCTTCTCTGTTAGGGGCTGTCCTGAGAGCTTTTCAGCAAGCTCAGGTCCTCGATAGCGCATCCCGTGTTTGTGGACGTTCTCTCTGAGCCACTGGAGAATCTGCCCGAACTCTCCCTGAGCTATGTGCTCATCCAGGTTGGGGATAGTCTCGCGGATACAGTTCATCATCAAAGCACTGTACAGATTCCCAAGCGCATACGTAGGAAAGTATCCAAAGCCAACTCCATACCAGTGAACATCTTGGAGAATTCCCGCTTGGTCATTCGGAACTTCGATGTCAAGGTATTCTCGATAGAGTTCCCTCCACCGCGTCGGGAGCTCCTCAACAGGGAGCCCTTCGATAAAAATCTCTGACTCTAATAGGAGTCGAATAATGATATGTATGGAGTATGAGACTTCATCTGCTTCAACTCTGATCAGACTGGGTGTTACAAAGTTGAGTCGATGCCAGATATCCTCGGGCGTAAGAGAAGTAGACTCCTTCGGAAAGAACTCTCGGAGTACAGTATGGAGAAACTCAGAAAACGGTTTGCTCCTTCCAATGATATTTTCCCAGATACGTGACTGAGACTCATGAATGCTGAGTGATTCAGTGCTGCCAAGTGGTGTGCCGACATATTCTTCTTTCAATCCCATCTCGTAAAGCGCATGGCCAGCTTCATGCAGCGTTGTCAGGAGTGACGAAAGGTAGTTGTCCTCACAGTATCGAGTCGTTATTCGCTTATCACGGGGACCGAGCGTTGTCATGAAGGGGTGAGTTGTGGTGTCAAGTCTTCCTTGCTCAAAGCGGTATCCAAGTCTCTCAAGGATATGTGAGTTGAGTTGTTTTTGCGATGCGGTCTGATAATGAGAGGAGCTTGGTGTTAGTTCGGACTGTTGTGCTTGAATTTGTGGAATGAGCTGCTGAAGGCCCTTGCCGAGTCTGGTAAGTACGGGTTTAATGATCGAAAGCGTTGAGCCCCGCTCATAGTTCTCAAGAAGAGCATCATAGGCGTATTGTTCATAACCGAGAAGATCTGCCTCCTGTTTAGCAAGCTCAATGTTCTCCTTAAGAAAGGGCATAACGGTTTGAAAGTCATCTTGCTTTCGAGCTTGAGTCCATGCGGTATACGCCGTAGCCGATGCTTTCGCTCTTCGAGCGACAAAGCCAGGGGTGAGTTTTCGACTTCGTTCTATTGACTCCAGTGATAGAGCAATATTCAAACGGTCATTGTCCGTGAGCTCTGCCATGTCATTGTAAAGCTCTTGGACCAGTCGATAGTATGACTCCGAAGTGCGTTGTTCATGCGCAAGTCGACTCATATACTCAATTTGATGTGCGCGAAACTCAGCTGCTTGCGGGGGCATGTAGACTTGCTGATCCCATTCAAGGACTTGCAAGACACAATGAAGGAGATAAATCTCTTTCGATTGTTGATAGTAATTTTGAAGGGACTGAGGTGGCTCACGCATAAGACAAATCATACGACGGCGATAGATTTTCTGCTATTTAAAAAGGGGTGAGGGTCCAGACATCCTCAATATTGAGAGCACGAAAAAGGCTGAATTATGGTATTTGCCTTATTTTTTTTTGTTTAGAAGGCAAGCTGATTTTCGTCCGGAGTCAGAGTGAGAGAATTGTACTGATCAGTCATTTGTTAGAATTGTGTTAGGAAAAAAACTTCGTCAGAACTTTGTGTTAGGAAGGTTTGGAGGTGCACCTGGTATTTGCACGAATCTTTACCTGATCGATTCAGAACAAGTTGAAACAATATGAAATGAAAAGACGTGGTACGTATTTTGTTGCAATTGGCTAGAGGCGTACCTAATCTTTGAATAGAGAGACATAACAAGAAGAGGAACTGCTGCGATGTATACAACCCGGGATGAAGGAGCTTCAGATTTCGAAGGTGACATTACGTCTTCAAGAGATGTGGATTCAAGAGAGAGAGAAGTGCCAAGGAATAGGATGGGGGATCTTGGAGCACTGTCTTTTGAGCGGGATTCCATCGCATCTTCTCGACTTGGGTCCTCAATCACTCTTGAGAGTGTCGAGTGTTCCTCTCAAGTCAAAGTAGGAAAAGAGCTATTTGCAAAGGTTATTATTACATCCCACCAGTTTGAAAATGGAGACCGAGCAGTTATTCAGACGGCTATTCATACGGAAAATGAACCAAATACGATAGGAGGAATGCGAATAGTTCCATGTAGACACGATCAACTATCAGAAAACGATATAGAGAGGGGATTACAAGAAGTCGGTTCTCTCTCTAGTGCAATGACTTACAAATGTGACCTTGCGGGGCTGCCTTGTGGGGGTCAGAAGACCGTAGCGTTATATGATGGTGAGCTTGGAGAACTCTCTGCGGAACAAAGAGCAGATCTGTTGGCACAACATATAAAAGAAGCGGTAAAATATGCTCCTACAACTTTATTCGGTCCCGATATGGCAGTGGGAGAGGAAGTTCAAGATGCAATTGTCACGCGTTATCCGGCAATAGCCAAGCATATTATCGGAGTCAGCGAGAGGCAGGATGGGCTTGGAATAGATAAGTATGGGTACACTGCTCAGGGAGTAAAAGCAGCCATCGATTTTTCTGTCGAGAAGAACAATCTAGAGCCGAAGGACTGCCGGATGGTGATTGCTGGTTTTGGAGCAGTCGGAGCGCATGTAGCAAATCTGGCAGACGTTCATGGGTATCCAGTGGTGGCTATTAGTAACAGGTTTGGAACAATTCATAACGACGGGAAACCTCTTCCAATCGCTGAGCTCTTTAACGCATGGAGTGAGTGGTATGAAGTCGTTGAAGGGCAGGGGATTCCACAAACTGCGAATGCGGATGAAGCCGTTCTTGCGGCAGCAAAAATATCCGACTTAAAGATTGAAGGGGGCGATACAAAGGCACTACTTAGCTATGAGGCAGAAATAATGGTGCTTGCTGCTCGTACAAAAGAGATAGGCGCCGACAGTGAGTTATCCTCCCTAAGAAAAGAGAATCCAGATTCTCTCCCTCTTAACACGGTTCTTCAGAATACATCTCTAAAAATTATAGCCCAAGGCGCAAACGCCCCTCTTGGAGAGCATGCAGAGGAGATGGCTATCAAGCAGGGGATATCAATATTACCAGATACTGCGATTAACGGAGGTGGGGTAATCGGATGTTATGTGGGATGGAAAAAAAGAACAGATTCGCTCCAGAAGAAAGCAGGAAAAGGAGCGGAAGATATTCGTTCTGAATTATTTGCGAGAATCCATAGCCAGGTCCGAAAGAACCTATCTGAAATAGATCAGAAATTAGTGGAAGGATCAGAGCTTCGGAAGGGAATGCTAGAAATTGCAGAGGAAAGAGGGACTAACTCGTAACACCGAGATAGCTAAAGACAGGCTGACAAGTGAGGAATTTGAGGTAACGGTGTCTTAAGAGTCTCACCATCGAGAAATGCTTTATCCAGTTAAAGTATTTTGTTCTTGAGTTCGCGTTTTCAGGCTGTAAACTGGGGGGTCCCTGTTGGTGATTTTTTTGGGGGAGGAAACACCAATGAAAGACAGTTTAGGTGACATAGACGGTCGTGACCTTCGTCTGAGTGATCAATACAAACATGTGCTAGATGTTACGGAAGTATCTTACTGTGAAGATACTCGTTCCTATAAAGCTCGTTTCAAACGAGTTATTGAGAACTGTTCTGAAGTGCCGCTACAAAAAGTATTCGCTACTTTACTGATGTGCTCTATTCCTACGGACATTCAGTTAGCGCGAAAGCATTACCGAAGAAATCCGATTAGTCTTGAAAACCTTAAATTTCGAGTGTGGGATGGAAATGGAAGGTCGCTAAAAACCTGCGTTATTGACTGTGAGCCCTATCTTCTTGAGTTAATAATATTCCTCGAAGATACGAATACGGGAGAGTGCTACTCCTTGGATCAAGGAGAGCAGGGAACAATCGAGTACCAGGTTGAAGTGCCAGATTCAGTTTGGGGTCCGCTGAGCTTACGCCATGTTCGTTGGCATTGTGACGAAGTTCAGGTGAAGCTCGATTTTCCGAGTGGTCTTGTTTCGTTGCAGGGTGAGTCGTTGGGTGTTGATGAGAGATGGAAATCCTTTGATCCCCCTCTATCACGTAAAGTTGGACGCTCTCATCTTTGGAAAGACTTAGGACAGCCAATAAAAAGTTACACCGAGCGAGGTCGTGATTTCTTTGAGTGGAATACAACCACGGCAACCCAAGGAGCTTTCTATCGCTTTTCTTGGGTCTTCAGTGATGATCGATATGAAAAGTTCGTCGAGGACATTCGTAGGCGCGAAGAGATGCCCCCGCTCATGAGTAAATCAGCTAGTCGAGAACACATGAGAGCCAATTCCAAAGATTTTATAGAACGAGGCGCGGTGCATGCGAGCCCAGATTATCGTTCTATATTTTGGTTTGGCGAGTGGTACTATTTTACGCCAGTTCAAGCTCGATGTGTTGATCTGCTCTGGCGGAACTGGGAAGCAGGTTTATCGGGACTTGGAGGAGATTTTCTACTTGAGGAAGCAGAGAGTACGAGCAGTAAGCTTTCCGCTGTTTTCAGAAGGAATGAAGCCTGGAAAAAGGGCGTGATCTTTTCGCCGCAGCGAGGGGTTTATTCTTTGCGTGTTCCAGGAGATCTCGAACAAGGGGGACTTGAAAAAAACGAGTTGATGACACCCGTTTGTCTCCCAAAGCGTGATATTGTCAATCGATAAACGGTGAAAGGGGATACGCGTCACAACATCTGGTTTTTGATGTAACGAGTGAGACACAAACAGATCTGGTATCACTCAGTGATTGTTGGAGAGTTTTTTACTTTTTTCAAAGTCTGGTTTTGTTATGTGATATGCCAAAAGGTGGCGATAAACCTGAGGAATGAAGAAGATTCCTCGCCTCTTTAGTCCCGTTGTTTTTGGGGTGGAGAATCCTTGCTATGGCGGTATCAAAAAGTAAACCAGAAATAGAAGAGATTGAAAAATATCGTTATATTGTTTCGCGCTTTGCGAGGAAGTATTCGATTCGTTCTTCCCATCGCGAAGAATTACTGGAAGAACTGCACTCGATAGGGCTCCTCGCTCTCCTTGAGGCGCTTGAGCGGTACAAAGATCTATCGGAGCTTCATCGCGCGCGAGCACTTTCTTTGCGAATACGAGGGGAGATGCTAGACCACCTCTCTTTATTGCAGAAGCATAGAAATAGAAGGGAGAGCATGACTCTTGAGATTCAGGGCTCACGTTCTGAGAACCCTGAATATCGTCAGATCCTCTCTGATGTGAGAGCAAAGCTGGAAGTTGGATTTCATGAATTGAATGAGAGAGAATACCTCATTCTCAAACACTTCTTATCGACCGATGTTGAGGATGAGGCGACAAAAATATCTCCATCTACCAGAACAAAGATCAAGCAAAGAGTCTTTAAGAGGCTACGAAAGCATCTTTCTGTTCATTACAATAGGACTGAATTACTCGCTCTCCTGGCCGAATAACAAGTGTGCTTTCTCATGTAATAGCCTGTCGTTCCTTAAAACTCGTAGGATTTATTTACGAAGATATTTGAATTTTCTATGCGATCGGCATTTCTGCTTTCTTCGACAGCACATCGAGGCTGAGTTTGGCATATCACGGATGTTGTGACCACGTTGGGCGCAACGCGAGCGAAAAGAATCAAGGGGGAATTATGTTACGAAATTTATCTTACCTAAAAGTTGCCTTAGCACTCAGTATTTGTATTTTACCTTCATCACTCTATGCAGCACCGTCTGAAGGTAGAGTGCAAGACCCTGACTCACTGCCTACTTGCTCAATATCAGTCATCGGACAACTCGTTAACACTGTGGATGGCAGCTGTGAAAATCTGGAAGACATAACAGCTGAGACGGTAGAGTTTGCAAGTGGTGTAGTGGGTTGTGATCTTGCTGCTATTCTGGATCTCATCAGTAATGAAGCAGGATGTGATGTCACTCAAAAACCGACGACTGAAGTCCGGACTGCTGAGACGACAGGGAATAACAATATAGGTCGTCGCTAAACCAAGAAATTTGATTATTTGAGAATGGGGATTGGAGTCTAGTGTAAGACTCCAATCCCTATTTTTTTGTGGTAAGTTGTTTTATCCTTGCAAAGATGAAGGCATTTTGTTCATGGCACATCTCAATTATCGAAAAAAAGGGTATTGCAGCCCCGTCTGTTGTTGGATTTGGTCCTGCGAGAGACTTAAAACGATGAAAGATTGCGGTGCCTGAGTCACAAAGTTCTAAACATTTTTTCGTATCGGTAAAATCTTTTACGGCAGTTTGGAGGAGTCGGTGTTGCTCCACGATTCCTTCTTCCATCGCAAGGAGTTGTCCCGCTTGAAAAGAAAGCTTACAGAGGTCATTTTGCATCGCCTTTATCGGATAAAAAGTCTCAACTGGTAGCCCACGAGATAAAGAATTTTGATGAGAGGCAGCACCCGCACCTTGGAAGGCTGAGTATACCTCGGAGAGCTCTTTTAACATGAGATTAAGAGGGTCGACGATTTTATCTTTCTTTCCGAGCTTCTGCTCGAGTTCATCGACCCGTTCCCTGAGGCTTTTGATATCCGCTTGCTGAATTTTTTCAGGATTGGCTCTGATTGCATTCTGAAATACGACAAAGAATCGAGGGTTAATCTGGATGAGTTCTCTTGCATCATCGAGATATTCTGATTGCTCTCGCACGATTTCTGGAATAGCCGCACGAACTTCTTCAAAAGTACTGTGAGGGCTGATGGTTACCTTTTCTCTAGAGACCGAGTTTGGGTCATTCTTTGGATTTGAATGGAATGGAACCATGTCAAGCTCATAGGTAATAGACTGTCTCAAAGAGTAGCACGTCTTATAAAAGAGCGATATTGATAGAGTTATTCTCGGTTTTGATAAGAGTTTCTCGTATTTATCTTCAGGTTGTAGAGAATACACCTCTGTTAATGCACCTCTGTTAATGCACATCGGGCTCAGAAGGGGGCATAACCTCCTTGTTATCTCATTTTTTGGAAGGGTTATTATGGGTTATCAAAAATCATTTCTTATCGGAAGCACGCTCTTTTTCTCTTTACTGACTGCTCCAAAACTACAAGCACAAAGCTTACCTCATCCTAGTACTGGATGTGGGATGCCGTTTTCAACTCCAATTGAAATAACGATTCAAAAAAAGAACAACACGGGTGATTGGGAACCAAAACCGGCCGAAGTGAATTACATTAACAACAATCCGAATTTTATCCTCAAAAATTTATGGGACGTGAATAAAAGTCTCATTGCAGAAGAGATGAATAATATAGAGGGTCTTTTATGCCCTTTTTGGCATTGTCCAATCGTTAAATGGGATCCATTTGGTTTTGGACCGATAACAAAAGATACGCTCAAGGATCGGGCTTACCAAGGTTATCCAGTCACTTATACTGTAGAAAAGACCAAGCCAGTAACCGTTTCTGCTTTTATGGAGGCACAGTATACCTGTGTTGGTTTAGAGGAATTTATTACGACCCCGCCAGCAGATGTTACGCCAGCAGATGTTAGGGGTAGGAGAAGAGTACGTTCCCAAGCGAGCAATACTAATAGCCGTAGTGGTGAGAATGGAGACCTCTTGAGTTTTCTTGTCCAAGAATATGGCGAAGACTTGTCAAAAAGTGGAGCGTTACTTTGTGATCTGACATCTCACCGTTCAGAATTTTCTGAGAGTGAGAAGGAGCTTCTCATTGGGAGTTTGTTCACTGAGGAAGATGTGGTGACGGTGAGTGACGAGAAGAACAGGTATGTGTGCGGACCTGAAGGAGAAGAAGGAGCTTAAAACCTGTTTGCTAGTCATAATTCATTAAATAGATGAGAGGAGGGGAGACGCGTTCGTCTCCCTTTCTT
>RFPC01000092.1 GCA_009926305.1 bacterium | reverse complement strand
GGATATCCAGCGTAAATTCCACCCCGGAGAGCCTCTTCAACCCCATTTTTGACCGCGGGGACGTACTCTTTTGGAATAATGCCGCCCTTGATCTCATCAACAAACTCAAAACCACTGCCAGAGGACAATGGCTCAAGCCGTAAAAACACATGTCCGAACTGTCCTCTCCCTCCCGTTTGCTTGGCGTACTTGAGCTCATGCTCCGTCTTTGGAGCGACAATGGTCTCCCGATATGCTACCTGAGGCTTTCCAACGGTGGTTTGAACAGAGAACTCCCTCTCAAGTCGACTTTTAATGATCTCAAGATGAAGCTCCCCCATGCCGTGTAGGATCGTCTGCCCACTTTCAGGGTCCGTCTCCATACGAAGTGATGGGTCCTCCTTCGCCAGTTTCACCAGCGCTAGCCCCATTTTTTCTTCATCGGCTTTTGACTTTGGCTCAATAGCCACACCGATTACTGGATCGGGAGCGTATATACTTTCAAGAAGAATGGGTTGCGAAACTTCGCACAACGTATCTCCTGTGAAGGTTTCTTTCAATCCAACTGCCGCCCCGATATCACCAACACCAATACGCTTGACCTCCTCTCGATCATCAGCATGCATTCGAACGAGTCTTCCGATTCTCTCTTTTTTTCCTCGAGTTGCATTCAAGATCGTCGCTCCTGTCTCCAGAACTCCAGAATACACTCGGAAAAACGTGAGCACTCCCACAAATGGATCTGTCACTATTTTAAAGGCAAGCGCACTGAACGGCTCACTTTCATCAGCAGTGCGAACTACAGAAACCTCTTCCCCTTCCTTTGAATCAGGCTTAAAACCGTGAACTGGGGGAACGTCAAGGGGAGAAGGGAGATAGTGGATTACTGCATCGAGCAGTGGCTGAACCCCTTTATTCTTGAAAGAGCTCCCCCCTAATACTGGATATATTTGTCGCGCTAAAGTGCCTTTTCGAATGCAAGTGCGAATCTCATCAGGGGTTAACTCCTCACCAGAAAGGTAACGCTCCATGAAGTGATCATCACAGTCAGCGATACTCTCAAAGAGAAACTCTCTTGCAGACATCACTTTATCCATCAACTCGTCAGGAACATCTCGCGTTTCGTATTGCGCCCCTTTTGACTCATCAATGTAGTAATACGCCTTCATTTCTACGAGGTCGACAACTCCAGCAAACTCACCCTCTTGCCCGATCATAACTTGGAGGGGAACGGCCTTAGCCCCAAGTCGCTCACGGATTGTACTCACCGCATAGTCAAAATCGGCCCCGGTCTTATCCATTTTATTTATGAAGCAAAAACGAGGAACTCCGAATTTGGTTGCCTGACGCCACACCGTCTCTGACTGAGGCTCTACCCCGTTGACTGCATCAAAAACGGCAACGGCTCCATCGAGTACCCGCAGACTTCGCTCTACCTCAATGGTGAAGTCCACGTGTCCTGGGGTATCAATGATATTGACTTTATGCTCTGGCAATCCTCCTTCAGCTCCCGACCAACTACACGTTGTTGCCGCCGAGGTAATGGTAATCCCACGCTCCTGCTCCAACTCCATATAGTCCATGGTGGCAGCACCTTCGTGCACTTCTCCAATTTTGTAATTAATCCCGGTATAGAAAAGAATGCGTTCTGTAGTAGTCGTCTTACCAGCATCGATATGA
Organism: bacterium; assembly: GCA_009926305.1. Lineage (NCBI taxonomy): Bacteria > bacterium. The sequence continues at coordinate 6,770 of RFPC01000092.1, read as the reverse complement.
GCCATGATTCCGATATTACGGGTTTTTGAGAGGTCCATCGTTGATGTTGTTTTCTTTGACACTATCTACCTCTTAGAGAAATGGGAATGTACTCTGAGGAACCCTCCGAAGCCGAACAGGCTCTCCATAAAACACAGCCCCCACAAGACACAGCCCCCACAAGACACAGCCCCTATACTAACCAAAAAACTCGATTTGTATACAGGACGGCACTTTGCTTACACAGAAGGCGCTTATATGAAAGGAACGGAGCTTCGTGAGCTAGCACCCTACGCGGAACGATGCTGATTTGGGTGCAATACAGCTCTTGAACAATACAGAGCCACTACCGCGAACAATTCTACGACCGCGAACAGTTCTACTACTGCGAACAATTCTACCAGCGAAAGTGTGCAAATGCTTTGTTTGCTTCCGCCATGCGATGGGTATCTTCACGCTTCTTAACGGCTGCTCCTCTGTTTTCATGAGCCTCAAGCAACTCACCCGCTAGCCTGTCTGCAAGTGTTCTTTCGCTTCGTCCTTCAGTAGCGATCTTTAACCACCGAAGAGCTAACGCCTGTCCTCTTTTCGGATTGACCTCCGTTGGCACCTGATAGTTCGCACCACCCACCCGTCTGGACCGCACTTCCACCGAAGGCTGAATGTTGTTGAGTGCTTTGTGAAAAATCTGAAGCGGGTCCTCTTTTGTTCTATCGCTGATCTTATCTAGCGCATCGTACAACCCTCTTTCGGCAACGCTCTTCTTCCCGTCTTTCATCAGGATGTTCACGGCCTTTGCAAATACCACATCGTGATACCGCGGATCTGGTAAAATATCTCTCGTAAAATCTTTCTTCTTTCGTGTCATTTCTCTCTTACCCGACTACCAAAAAATAATCTGCTGATTCCCAACTATTACTTAGGGCGCTTCGCTCCATACTTTGAGCGACCTTGCTTTCGATCCTGCACACCATGAGCCTCAAGCTTTCCACGTATGATATGGTAGCGAACCCCCGGTAAGTCCTTCACCCGTCCACCACGGATAAGAACCACTGAGTGCTCTTGCAGATTGTGCCCAACGCCTGGGATGTAACTTGTTACTTCCACTCCGGTAGTAAGTCTTACCCGCGCTACTTTTCTCAATGCAGAATTCGGCTTCTTTGGTGTCTGAGTGTACACCCGAGTACAAACACCTCTTCTTTGAGGACACTGCTTTAACGCCGGACACTTGACCCTCGAACTCTTTGAGCCCCGACGCTTTCTCACCAATTGGTTAATCGTTGGCATAATCTAACTTTTCTATTCAACGTATACACTTGATCAGATCTCTCGTTTTCCGAGCGATCTTCCACTTCTAGCTCTAAAAAATGAAGGCTAAGGGTACGGGTTTCTTTCAGAATACTCAACCTCTCGGCCTTTTTTTCTGACCGGAGTCAATAAAAACCTCCTGAAAGGTGGGACTTACCTGGCCAATCTCTTGGTAGGAATCGCTAGATCCCTATATTTACTGAACTTCTAGAGCAAGTCTTCCTCCTCCACAGTGGCTTTTCATACGTATTAAGCAACCACCTATCAGCTCCGAAGCGTTTTATTTCACTCCCCAGGTCTTTCTCAAATATGGTTTTCTTCCCGACCCTTCAGCATAGCTCTCATAATGCCACGAATTCTTTTTGTAATATTCTTGGTGACCTTCTTCAGCTCTGTAGAACTGGCTGGCTGGCACTATCTCAGTGGCAATCGGAGAAGAGAACTTCCCTGAATCATCGAGCTCTTGCCTTGACTGCTGTGCAAGTTCAAGCTGCTCTTTTGAGTGATAAAAAATTGCCGTTCGATAATGTTCTCCCTTATCTGCGAACTGCCCATCACTCTGAGTTGGATCAATGGACTGCCAAAAAGCTTGAAGTAGTGCTTCATATCCTACTCGAGAAGCATCGAAGATAACTTCTATCACCTCACGGTGACCCGTATTGCCTTGGCACACCTCCTCATATCCTGGATTTTCAGTTTCCCCTCCAGAAAACCCAACCGAGGTGCTCAGCACTCCATCGATACGGTCAAAAACGGGCTGAAGACACCAAAAACATCCCCCTGCAAATGTTGCTCTCTCTTCTTGCATGCATCTCTCCCCGTTTTATTCGCTAAGCCCTTCTCTATTCTGTGACCTCCCTCTCCAAAACACCAATAAAAAAGGGGCATATAGCCCCTTTTTTATTGGTGTTGTTATCTCCAAAGAGATAACAACTTCATTTTTAATGTCGCAGTATTCCTATGCAATACCTTGGTCATTAAAGAATGTTCCAACGAGCGAGCGGAGTAAGAACGCTCCAACTGCTACCGCTAGAAGTCCTAGTGCGGCTCTGTACTGACCAAAGGCAGAAGAAACAATCGCTAGCAAACCAGCTGAAACCATAATCAACGCTCCAAAGCTTCCTTCCAGGTAAACGAAGATAGCATTAATTACGTTGTCTACACGCTGATCGTTGTATTCAATGTCATATCGGTCCTGAAGCTGTGCTAAGGACATATCTTGAGAGCCGATGAGTAAAATTCCCAGACCAGCAATAAAGCTCATAGCGAGCCCCTGCATTTTACTTGGAGCTGCCAGGACAGCACCAACATATTGTCCAGACGTGATATAGAGTTTTTTTACTTTATTAAACATGGTGTTTCCTCACTAAAGAAACCAATTAATTAAAACCGACCCGAGCCATTTTTTCGGGTCCCAGACTATACAATCGTTATGGGGGCTTATTTCATGTTGTTGCACAAAAGATATTTTTTCTGGTGCTACACACTGATAACACTGAGAAAAAAACAAGTCACCACAAACCATTCGTAAATCCAAGACCTTATCCCTATTTTACCAAAAATATAGAAGGTTTCGGAAGAGCATAAGTAGGGCATTCACCTTAGAATTCAAGGCAATTTGAATGAAAACAGTGAGTTATATATTCAAGAGCTCACAATCCCAAAAAGAGTAGAGCTAAAACAACCGGGGTTAATTAGAAACAAAAGTGCCGATAAAGACCAAAATGGGGTTTTGAAGACGCTATTGCCGCCTGATCATCAGCGACAATAGCGTCCGTCGACTCAAGCACAAATCAAGGGAACCGAGTCGCTAGAGCAAGCCAGCGAGAGATTCAAGAGATGTCTGTCCAATCCTGAACTCCTCTTGTTTTTCCTCTTCCTCTTCACCCTCAACCTTAATCTCTTTTTCCTGGTAGACATCAACCCCAGAACCCGCTGGAATCAGTCGGCCCATGATGACGTTCTCTTTCAAGCCATTCAGGTTATCAACAGCTCCATTCACAGCAGCCTCTGTGAGAACTTTCGTTGTCTCTTGGAAGCTTGCCGCCGAAATGAAGGAATCAGTTGCAAGAGCTGCCTTGGTAATTCCGAGTAGAAGTGGCTCATACGCTGCTGGTTGCTTCCCTTCGGAAACTAACCGCTCGTTCTCCGCCATTACTCGGAACCGATCCTCATGTACCCCTGGTAAAAAGTCACTGTCTCCTAGTTCGGTAATCATCACCCGTCTCAACATTTGACGAACAACGACTTCGATGTGCTTATCGTTTATTCTTACCCCTTGCAGTCGGTAGATTTCTTGGATTTCGTTCACAAGATAGGCCGCTAGAGCATGTTCACCGTGAATCCGAAGGATGTCATGTGGGTTTGTTGCACCATCAGTAAGTGCTTCACCAGCTTTCACGAAGTCACCTTTCTGCACAGCGATGTGCTTTGTTTTCGGCACAAGGTACTCGACTGGTTCCCCATACTCTGGAGTGAGAATCATGCGTCTTTTACCGCGTGAGTCCTCACCAAAGTCTATTACTCCGTCCACATCTGCAATCACCGATGGATCTTTTGGTTTTCGCGCCTCAAAAAGCTCGACCACACGCGGAAGACCACCAGTAATATCCTTCGTCTTCGTTGTTGCTCGCTCCCTCTTTGCAATTACATCACCAGCATCGATATCCGCGTTGTGCTCAACAACCAGTCGGACACCTACGGGAAGGTTATAGACTTTTGTTTCGCCATCCTCCCCATAAATAACCACTCGAGGCTTGAGATCAGACGCCTTATTCTTCGCCGACACGATTTCTCGCTCAGCAAAGCCTGTACGCTCATCGGTACGCTCCTCCATCGTGTGCTCGTTCACATCTTGCCACTCAACACGCCCTGCGACCTCAGAAAGAATTGGAATAGAGAACGGATCCCACTCAGCAATTAACTGACCAGACTTCACCTCTTGTCCTTCTTTCACGTGGAGCCGAGCACCGTAGACTAGTCCATGCCGCTCCTTCTCTCGACTACCATCGTTTTCGTCAACAATAGTCATGTCGCTTTTGCGGCTCATTACGACCTGACTACCATCACGTCGAGTTGCTAAACGTACGTTATCGAGCTTCACTACTCCCGGGAACCTCGTCTCAAGAGATGATTGCTCAGACTTACCAGAAGCAGTTCCTCCAATATGGAACGTTCTCATCGTTAGCTGTGTCCCAGGCTCACCGATAGACTGAGCAGCGATAACTCCAACTGCCTCACCGATGTTAACCACATGACCACGAGCCAAATCTCTTCCATAACAGAGGATACATACCCCTCGGTCACTCTGACAGGTTAGAGGAGAGCGAATTGAAACAACTTCAATTCCAGCCTCATTGATCTTGGCACACTTCTCTTCGTCAATTTCTTCATTCCGAGCAACAAGAGTCTCGTTCGTTATTGGGTCTGTAATATCTTCCGATGCAATGCGCCCCAAAATACGGTTTGAGAGTGATTCAATCTCTTCACCGCCCTCGACAAGAGCCATCATTTCCAGGCCGTTCGTTGTCTCACAGTCAGGAGTGGTAACGATGCAATCTTGAGAAACATCGACCAACCTTCTCGTAAGATACCCTGAGTTCGCTGTCTTCAGAGCCGTATCAGCCAGACCTTTTCTCGCTCCATGCGTCGAGACGAAGTACTGAAGAACACTCAGCCCCTCTCGGAGATTCGCTTTGATGGGCTGTTCAATAATCGAACCATCTGGCTTTGCCATCAGACCCCGCATTCCGCCCAGCTGTCTGATTTGCTGCGTAGAACCCCTCGCTCCTGAGTCCGCCATAATGAAGATCGAATTGAACGACGCTCCATCACGAGAGTTTTGCCCCGACTCATCCGAAAAAGTCTGAGTAGAGATATTTGTCATGAGGTCATCAGTAATCCGATCGGTAACATCTGACCAGATATCAATCACCTTATTGTAGCGTTCCCCAGATGTAATGAGACCTTCCTGGTATTGCCCTTCAATCTCACCAACTTTAGAGTCCGCTTCGTCAAGGATTCGATACTTCGCTTCTGGAATCGCCATGTCTTTAATACCGATACTGATGCCCGCTATTGTGGCAAACCGATATCCGACATCCTTCAGTCGATCACAAAGAAGTACTGTAGCTTTGTTACCAGAAACACGGAAACACTCATCAATAAGACCCGAGATCTCTTTCTTCTTCATCACCTTGTTGAAGTGTGAAAAGGGAAGAACATCTGGACACAGACCGTGAAGTAGTACCCGACCAACGGTAGTCTCCGCCAACTCACCCTTCACTCTGCATTGAACTTTTGCCTGGAGATCAATATCCCCTGACTCCCACGCCAGGTGTAATTCATCGAAACCAGAGAAGACTCGCCCCTCGCCTTTCGCGAATGGCCGCTCTCTCGTCATGTAATACAGACCAAGAACAATATCTTGAGAAGGAACAATAATCGGCTTACCACTCGCCGGAGATAGAATATTATTGGTCGACATCATGAGCACTCGAGCTTCTACCTGAGCCTCAATAGAGAGCGGCACGTGCACCGCCATCTGGTCACCATCAAAGTCAGCGTTGAAGGCAGTACACACAAGTGGGTGAAGCCTTATAGCCTTTCCTTCGATCAAGAGAGGCTCGAACGCTTGAATACCGAGTCGGTGCAGTGTCGGTGCCCGGTTCAACATCACTGGATGCTCTTTAATGACCTCATCCAAGATATCCCAAACCACTGACTTCTGCTTCTCAACCATCTTCTTTGCAGACTTGATAGTTGTCACATATCCGCGCTCCTCTAGCTTGTTGTAAATAAACGGCTTAAAGAGCTCGAGTGCCATTTTCTTCGGGATACCACACTGATGGAGCCGCATTTCTGGGCCGATAACAATCACCGAACGACCGGAGTAATCAACCCGCTTTCCAAGCAGGTTTTGACGGAATCGCCCCCCCTTCCCTTTCAACATGTCACTCAAAGACTTCAGCGGCCTTTTGTTTGGACCAGTAATAGTTCTGCCACGTCGGCCGTTATCAAATAACGCGTCCACAGATTCTTGTAACATCCGCTTTTCGTTACGAACAATGATGTCTGGAGCGTTTAGCTCAATCAGCCTCTTCAAACGGTTATTTCGGTTGATAACTCGTCGATACAAGTCATTCAAATCACTGGTTGCAAACCGTCCTCCATCAAGAGGCACAAGAGGTCGTAGATCTGGTGGAATGACTGGAATCACAGTAAGAATCATCCACTCGGGCTTGTTCCCACTTTTAAGGAACGAAGAAAGCACCTTAAGACGCTTCGTATATTTTTTTCTCTTCGCTTCAGAACTCACATCCACAAGGTCTTGTCGCAACTTGTGACATTCAGCTTCCACATCGATATTCTGAAGCATTTTGTAGACCGTATCAGCGCCCATCCCCGCTTCAAAGCTCGTGCCGTGTTCCATACGGAGCGAGCGATAATCCTTCTCCGTAAGCAACTCACCGTACTCTAAGCCA
>RFPC01000091.1 GCA_009926305.1 bacterium | reverse complement strand
CGAGAGGGTCTACCGCATGACGTTTTCGAATTAAGTCGTAAAGTGCCAAATGCGAGGCATCTACCGAAGTGGCTAATTCACTACGTGCTCCCTCTTTTTCGGAACACCGTTCAATAACCGACTCCGTCTCTCCTTCCACATCTGCCGAAAACTCCTTCAGCTTCTCTTCTTCAGATAACAGATTTTCTTCCTCTGCCTTCACTAGAGCTTCAAGCTTTTCAATATCCTCTAGGGTCTCAATCAGCTTTTCTTCTTGCATGGCGAGTTGCTTCGCAGACGCCTCTATCTCTTTCTGTGCTGATTGCTGAACTTTATAGTTCGAGAACGTTGAGAGAACTTTCCTTCGCTCAACAAGCTTACTATTTTCTTCTTGAATTCGATTTTCTTCCTCTTGATATTTCTTCTTCTTTCCACTGAGCTCTACAGTTTTCTCTTCAAATCCTCGCCTCAACTTTTGACAGCTCTCCTCCTTCGCTCTTCTCTCTTCATCTAACTGCTTTTGACGCGCAAGAAGACGAGCAATACTAGAATCAAGTTCACTCAGTTGTATGAGTTTCGAAAGGGATGGGGAGGTGGTAGTGCCATTCATAGTCAGGAGACTACCCCACTTTAGCGCACTCTCCAATGAAGAACCTTTCCTCTCAGGAGAAAAATCCCAGAATCTGCCCTAATAGCCGGCATAAAATCGCTCTGGCTGGCCTGAACATGGGATTTTACCCTCTTTTTCACTGACGACTCGACCTGAAGCCAAAGTTTCGCTACATTCTATCAGCGGCGCGTTGTTCCCCGTTTAAGCCATGCTGAAGTGAGGACACGCGAGGGTTATTCACCTTTTGCCCCTGTAGCTCAGTTGGTCAGAGCAGTCGGCTCATAACCGATTGGTCGGAGGTTCAAGTCCTCCCGGGGGCACTCCATAAAATTTTCCAGAAAATGGGATTTCCCAGCTTTTTGAGAAAATTGAATTTCCCAGCCAGTAAACAAGGAATATATCCTTTTAAAGGAGTATGAGTGGGCTTCTCTTGCGGAATTGTTGGTCTTCCCAACGTTGGAAAAAGCACCATCTTTAGTGCCATCACTTCGGCAAAAGCAGCAGCAGAGAACTTCCCATTCTGCACTATCGAACCGAATACTGGTGCCGTGCCAGTGCCAGATGATCGGCTGGCAAAACTCGCGAACATGGCTCAGTCACAAAAGGTTATTCCCGCTCAAATAACCCTTGTAGATATAGCGGGTCTGATACGAGGAGCATCCCAGGGAGAAGGTCTTGGAAATCAATTTCTCGGTCATATTAGAGCCGTTGATGCAATAGTACAGGTAGTTCGAGCATTCAACGATGAGAACGTGATTCACGTCGATGGAGCGCCTGATCCGCTTAGAGATATTGAAACAATAGAGACGGAGTTACTGCTCGCTGATCTCGAATCCGTTCAGAAGCAAATTGAAAAGGTTCGCAAACTAGCGAAGTCCAACAACAAAGAAGCCAAATCTCTCCTTGATCTTTTTCAGAGTTTAGAAGAGCACTTAAACAACGGATTACCATCACGCAGCTTTATCCCCTCAGAAGAGAATGAGGAATTCCAGGCAGCCACAACCCTTCTGCTTACCTCAAAACCGACGCTCTATGTGGCAAATATCGATGAATCACAACTCGAAACCCTTAATGAGGGTGGCACACCAGAAAGCATAAAATTGATTCAGGAGTACGCTGAACGCCAAGGCTCGTCGGTTGTTCCTATCTGTGGAAAGCTCGAAGCTGAAATAGCAGAACTCCCAAAAGAGGAGCGAGCAGAGTATCTCCAATCCGTTGGTCTGGAGCGCTCAGGTTTTGACGGGCTTTTACAGTCAGGGTACCGACTGCTTGGACTCCTCACGTATTTCACTGTGGGGCCGAAAGAAGCGCGAGCATGGACGATTTCAGAGGGTACCGCAGCTCCACAGGCAGCGGGGAAGATTCACTCTGACTTCGAGCGCGGATTTATACGTGCTGAAGTCATCTCATATGATGACTATGTCATATGTAACGGAGAGAGTGGTGCCAGGGAAAAGGGCAAACTCCGTACAGAAGGGAAAGAATACATCATGAAAGATGGAGATGTCGTTCACTTTCGCTTTAACGTCTAATCAGAGGCATAAAGGCTCCCAAGCTTCCCCTCATCCGCATCTCAGTCTGACAAGCACATGGTAAGCAGTGAGAGGGTTATCATGGGCATATTAAAACTCAAGGTCGGCCGGACATATGAATCCTCCCCCTTCAGGGTGAGAATGCACTTTTCAAAGACGAAAGGTTGACACTCCAACCTCAAGAAGTAAGAATCCCCATCTCGGCGTTTCTTGCCGTTGCCACTATCCTAGTGTCTCGCGAGCGAGCTGCAAGGATGGAACGAACGAGAGAAGGTCGAGAAAACCCTGTATGGGCCGGTAGCTCAGTCGGTAGAGCAACTGACTTTTAATCAGTGGGTCGGCGGTTCGAACCCGCCCCGGCTCAAATTTCCCACTGTTCAAATTTCCCACTGTTCAAATTTCCCACTGTGCAAATTTCCCACTGTGCAAATTTCCCACTGTGCTGCGCTGAATGCTTTCTGCGTGGTCACTTTTATATACATTCTGCATACGTTTATATCCATATTCCCTCAGTATATCCTTACGCTCAGTATATCCTTACGCTCAGTATCCTGTAGTCCTGCCCTCCTGCACTCCTGTACTCTTGTCTCGTTATGGATTTCTGACTTGTCATCGGCCGTTCCGTGCGAGAAATATAATGGCCCTGTTCAATGAAGAGCCTCGTGTTGGCCCACCCCAACATCTTCTTTCTTTCTCCGGCAAACAAAGCATTCGAGCAATATTTTCATTATAAGAATTTGTTCTACAAATTCGTCTTTACTTTTCTCTTTCACCACCCAATTGTGCTAGCGTCAACCGTGCTGAGGAGGTCGGATACTCTCCGAGCTTCCAAATCTGGAGTGTGTTTTCGTGTATCAATTAGGACGTTTGTTACTCTTTCCTGCAGCGCATCTTCTTCTTGCAGCTTTCTTTTTCCTCGTTTCCTTCTCCTCCCAAATCAAAGCAGATCCTCCCGCCCCTGAAGATGTCTTAGTCAACGCAGAACAGGCTATCGGCACCCCCACTCTCGTCAGAAGCATTCCTTTTGATACAAGCTTCGGTAGCGAGCTTATCCGTTTCGGGGACCTGAATCACGACGGCGTCTGTGATCTCTTAGTCGTACGGCATAAGAAACAGAGGATAAAGCTTATTACCGCAATCACTCTTGATGGAGAGATTCTCTGGCAACGTGGCGCTGGAAATGATCATACGGGAATAATATTTTCAGACCTCGCAGTTCAAATCTTTGATATTAACCAAGATGGGAAAAATGAGATTATTGTTGTCGTCGGCTCCTCTCTCAGGATTCTCGCGGGAGACACGGGAGAAACACTCCAGAAAGTAAAAGTCCCGAAGGATGCTCGAGACTCAATTGCATTTGCAAAACTCCGTCGAGGGAAAAATCCATACGCGATTATCTTAAAAAATCGCTATTCAAAGTTTTGGGTATACTCTCCCCGTTTACGGCTTAAGTACGAGCGCTCTCTTCGGACTGGACACTATCCTGTAGAATTCGATCTTAACGGGGACGGCCGCGATGAGTTTCTGATGGGATATGTCCTCTTTAGACCAAATGGTCAACCTCTATGGAAAGCTGGCAGGATTAAACGTCATAACGATGCCGCTGATATTGAGGATGTCGATGGAGATGGCATTCCAGAGATCGCTATAGCGTCAAGTGGAGACAGCTACCTACTCGATAAAGATGGCAAAACACTGTGGAAACAGCCCCACCGACACTCTCAACATGCGGTCATCGCAGGGCTCCGTCCTGATTCAGGTGGTAATAAGCAAGTCGTCTTTGTTGAACGGCCAAAAGGAAACCTCTATACCTACGATAAAGATGGAGCCCTCTTGTGGAACATCCCTAAGCTCGGAAAGACGACTATGATTTCGGCTGTTTCAGGATGGAGCGATGCCGAGCAGCAAGACTTCCTCATAGCGTTTAGAATGGCGAATCACAATCCTGCTCTCCTCAATGGTGATGGAGAGGTTGTCGCTGAATTTCCTTTTCCATGGGCGGGAAGTCCCGAATCCGGCATGTCAAAACATTTCGTTCATCACTTCGACATTCTAGGCGACCATAGAGAAGAGATTATCATTCATAATCAAAATGGAGTTTGGGTATACGAAAACTCAGACCCTCCAACCCATACAATGGTAATACAAGAGGCAGCCCCCAATCGCCGAATGTATAACGCTACCTTCTATATCGGCAGTCAGTGACGCTGTCCTATGACAGAATATCTGCTGTCCTATGACAGTATCTCTGCTTCCTATGACAGTATCTCTGCTTCCTATGACAGTATTCCCCTGTCCTATGACAGTATTCCCCTGTCCTATGACAGTATTCCCTTTCGCTTGAGGAGTGTTAAGGCGCTTACTTACTAAAATCTCTTCCCATCACCGTCTTTCGCCCGCTTGACCGCGCAACTTCAACAGCTTGCCGACATTCTTCCACTACTCGCTCCGTGAGAACATCAATCGCACACTGACTCGTATTAAACTCACTAAGATCTCGAATTAACTTTTTTACTTTCGAGACAACCACTAAGGTATCGTAAGAGATATCACGAGATAGACTCGAAGGAATTTGACTTTTTGCTGGATTCGCAGCAGATGTTAGAGACACTACCGTACGCTGGGGAGAACGTTCTCCCACTTTCGCACCCCCACTTTTGGGGCTCGTTTGCTCTTCCGCCCAGGCACTCCTGTGACCAAAGACTGCACGGTGCTCATCCCAACACGGGACACTACAAAAGACTATCGACTTCCGCTCACTCTTACATCCGCTAACAGAACATCTATAGTAGGCCTGATTAAAGGCTATCGACTTCTTGCAGATTACACACTTTTTCCACGAATCCACGCTACAATTCCTCCCAGGCTAAAATCTTTGCCTTTTCATAGCTGACGAACACAGCTCACCCTTCTCTTTTACAGCGCAGTAGAAGAATTTCGCAAGGTATCAGAACGAAGAAGGGATATATTCAAGTCCTTCGATAGCAAGGCAACGGTACCCCCGACAGCACTAGAAATGGTAATTGCTAGCAGCCAAAGAGCACCCATCGCTACCGCTTGCTCTTGAGAAAGAAATGGATGTTGCTGCGTGAAAAAGAAGATGTATCCGGCCTCTCGTACTCCCACTCCATTCCAACTTATCGGAAGACTACCCAGGATATTAATAAATGGAACGGTTGTTAAAATATAAAGAAAGGGGATCGAGGCTCCAAGTGCATCCGCCATGAACCAGTGGAGGGAGATCTGCAAGAGATGAAAGAGAAGCGATAGCACGCTAACTCGAAAAAGTACCCTTGAGTCTCGAGACAGCATTCCAGTCAACTGAACCAGCTTCTTCCCAAGTTTCGATTCAACTGAAAAAATTCGACTTACTAAAAGCGGAGCAAGAATCCAGCCAGTTCCAACGCCAAGCCCGATAAAAATCAACATGGCAATCAGATAAGAATCCAAGAAGTCAGGTCGAAAAATTAGTGCCGAGAGACCGCCCACTCCTGCGAGCACTGCGAGTCCATGCGCTCGATCTGCTACCACAGAGGTTACACCGAGCGTCCGCGAGCCACCCTTCCCTGAAATCAACATCCCCCGGATGACATCTCCTCCGACCATTCCTAACCCAAAGCAGTTCATGAACATGCCGATAAAATATGCTTTCAGGGATTCCATCGTCGAAGTGATGATTCCTCCAGCTTGAGCGAGCATCCGCCACTTAATAGCACTTATCACCTGTCCTAGCAGATATCCCATTACAACAAGAAGAATGCTCCCTGCGGGGACCTGAAGCAGGCTCTGAAAACTTGCCTTCAGATCAACTGACTGAGCGATAACCGTGACAAGCGTCGCAGTTATGAGTAATTTGAGGGTGAGCTTCCAATTCATACCTTAAGAGCCTACGCTATTGCTCAACAGGTCTCAACGAAGTGACGTATGAAGAACAAATTATTACAAGAAAACAGCACCCTAACTCCACCGAGCAATAAGCCTCTCCTGGCAGGGCAGACCGTCTCATTCGAGACCTATGGATGCAGTGCCAACCACGCTGATACCCGCCTGATGGAGCACTATGCTGAGACCTCAGGACTACACCTCGTAACTGCCGAAAAAGACAGTGATGTTGTCGTCTTAAACACCTGTACCGTGAAAGGGCCCACTCAAACTGCGATAGAGAAGAGGATTCGTGAATTAGAGTCTATCGGCAAAACAGTTGTCGTTGCGGGATGCCTCTCTCAAGCTGACCCTCAAAACGAATTGTTTAAGAATAAATCGCTGATTGGACCCGACACCCTCGATTCGCTACCAGAGGCTATCTCAGGAAGTCTCCAGGGGTCCCCAATTCAGATCACGAAGAGAAAAAAATCACCTCTTCCTCTCGTAGTTCGAGATGAACCTCCGAGCTCACCCTTTATATTAAGCATCTCTCAGGGATGCCTGAGTTCATGTTCCTTCTGTATGACGAAACTTGCACGGGGCAATCTTCGTTCACATTCAATTCGTCATTTGAGGGACACTGCGCAGGAAGCGATCGCTCGTGGCCACCGTGAGATATATCTTACGTCACAAGACACATCTGCCTATGGAATAGACATTGGAGTTACGCTCGCCGATCTCCTCTCAGCACTTATCGAGATCAAAGGACGGTTTAAAATTCGGATTGGGATGGCGAACCCTCAACATTTTCATAAATTTGAGGATTCGTTATGGAAGCTTCTGGAATCTGAGAAGCTCTATCGTTTCCTCCATATTCCCCTGCAAAGTGGCAGCAATACCGTGCTTGACCATATGCGCAGGGAACATACTGCCGAAGATTACCTCTCACTTGTAACCAAAGGTCGTTCTTTTTTTCCAGATCTCACGATTGCAACAGATATCATTTGTGGATATCCGACTGAAACGGAAGAAGATCATCAAGCGACACAGTCCGCCTTGCTTCACAGTATGCCAGATGTCGTGAACATATCTCGATTTTGGCCACGCCCCAAAACGAGAGCAGCTGCCCTCACCCCGCTTTCTGGCTCACTGGTGAAAGCTCGCTCCTCTGAGACAACAAAACTCTTTCGTCGAATTAGTCGCTCAAGAAATCGCTTCTGGCTGGACACTCAGGGACAAATTCTTGTAACAGAAATCCAGCATGACACAGCGCGAGGTGGTAGAAGACTTATCGGAAGAAATAGTTCCTACAAACAGGTAATTGTTGTACCGAGCAGAGAGCAGACTTTTCCAGCGATTGGCGAATCGATATCCTGTACGATCAACGACTATGGGACGTTTGACCTACGGAGCTTCTAGGGAAGAGTTGCTACACCGCAAATACAATTGAGAATTACTTCTTATCTTTCAGAGTCGTAAAAGAAGACTTATTTACAGACCCCTTGATACGGCTCCAGGTTATCAAGCACCTTCCCCGCCCCCTCTACCACTGCTGCGAGGGGATCATCCGCCACGGCAACACTCACCTGAAGCTCCTCAGCGATATACCTATCGAGCCCTCTCAAGAGTGCCCCACCTCCCGCAAGCGCTATACCTGTAGACATAAGGTCTCCTGAAAGTTCTGGTGGCGTATTCTCAAGCGCTTGCCTAATGGCGGCCGTAATACTCGCAACTACCTCCATAATTGCCTCTCGAATTTCCCCTCCAGAGACTATCAATGATGCGGGGGCTCCGCTTGTCAGGCTCCTTCCGCGTACTTCCATCTCCTGCTCGTCATAGTCTGGATGCGCACATCCAATCGTTTTCTTAATGAGCTCGGCAGTTGCTTCTCCGATGAGGAGGTGATGTCGTCTTCTCATGTGATTAATAATAGCTTCATCCATTGCATCTCCGCCTTGCCGGACAGAAAGCGAATACACAATATCCAGAAAACTGATAACAGCGATATCAGTGGTCCCACCGCCGACATCTACAATAAGACTCGCAATTGCTTCCGTTACTGGAAGCCCACATCCAATAGCGGCTGCCATGGCTTCATCGATGAGCTTTACGTCTCTTGTCTGCTCAACGATCGACTCTCGAATAGCACGGTCCTCTACTTCAGTAATTCCACTCGGAACACCGACAATTACTCGTGGCTTAACAAGGGCACGCGACTGCTCACGAGCTACGTGCAAAAAGTGACTCAACATCATCTTTGCGACTTCAAAATCAGCTATTACTCCAGTCCTTACCGGACGAATCACCTCCACTCCCTGCGGGGTTCTTCCGAGCATGACTTTCGCTTCAGCTCCAAATGCCAGGGGACGTTTGCGTTGACCATCGCGAGTAACCGCAACTATCGACGGTTCATTAAGAACTATCCCCTTGCCTTTTTCATACATCAGGGTATTAGCCGTACCGAGGTCAATTGCAAGATCGCGGGCTACGAGTCGAAACATGAAACGAATTCCTCATTGAGGGGTTGAACTACGAACCAGTGGCATACGGGCAAGAAACAATGCCCAGCAGACCACGGAGTATCCTTTTGTAATAGTTCGGAATTCTATCAATTGCAAGTGTTCGC
>RFPC01000090.1 GCA_009926305.1 bacterium | reverse complement strand
CTCTAGAGCATGGAAGGATCTCTGACAATGCCGAGATAGCGCATGAATAGGCCCGTTGTTTTTTTTCTTACCTTTTTTGGTCTTCTTCTATAAGGGCTTGCTACGACCCGTACCTGTGCATTAGTAAGGCGTATTGGTGCAACCACTACCGACGGCTTGCAGCGGCATTTTGAACCAACTCTATAAACTCTTGTCTGTAACCATGAGGGTCTTCTCCTTTCGCCTCCTTAGCAAGCTGTGCTACCTCGGAAAAGGAGAGCTCTGGTTCATATTGGCTTCCTCGAAGGAGATGTGCAAATGCAGATACGGCTGCCGTAAATCTGAAGTCAGAGGAAGCAGTCGTAAACTTTTCCTGAATAACATTTCGGTTAAGCGGGAAGTTAAGCAGCTTTGAGCGGTTTCCTTGTGGCTCTTTGTACCGAATCTTTAAGAAGGCAAGCTCTGCTGCAAAATTAGAATCTCGAGCTGACTTCTCCTCTTTCAGTTCCGGTTTTTTATAGCGGTACTCGGTGACTAGTCGCTGTGCCGCTTCAGTGCCTGTTAGAATAATTTCATAAAGTGCTGTAACGCTATGACCAGCTCCGATTTCACCTGCATCGATCTTATCGTTGGCAAAGTCTTGATTTCGAAGCTTACGATTCTCGTAGCCGACTAATCGGTACTGGGCAATGTGTTCTGGATTAAACTCAATTTGGAGCTTAACGTCTTTTGCAACAACCTCTAGGGTCCCATGCAAGTCATGTTCAAAGACCTTTCTCGCTTCAGAGAAATTATCGATATAGAAATAGTTCCCGTTCCCCTTGTTAGCGATCTGCTCCATCATGGCCTCGTTGTAGTTATTGGTACCAAAGCCAAGAGTTGTTAGAGTAATTCCACTTTTTCGCTTCTGTTCAATAAGCTTGATCAGCTCTTCAGTCCCAGTGGTTCCGACATTAAAATCTCCATCAGTAGCGAGAATTACTCGGTTTACCCCATTCGCGATAAAGGCTTGTTCTGCTGCGTTATAGGCCTGGTGAATACCGGCTGAGCCGTGAGTGCCTCCGCCTGCCGATAGCATGTTTATGGCATCTAAAATCTGACTCTTCTTCTCGATCCCACTTGGTGAGAGAACTGTTCTAGCCCCATGAGCATACGTAACAATACTCAGTGTGTCTCCTTGCCGCATATTATTGACAAGGAGTGTTAGGGAGCGCTGAACAAGTGGCAATTTGTCAGCGCTATTCATTGAACCCGATACATCAATTAAGAAAACAAGGTTCCAAGGCTTCTCACTTCCGTCATAACCACTCTCTTGTGCCTGAACTCCTATTTTAAGGAGGTGCATTCCACTTCCATCTGGGGAAGGTGCCATCTCAAAGTTTGCTGTAAAAGGATCTTGCCCCTGAGTCGTTGGATAGTGGTAGTCGAAGTAGTTAATGAACTCTTCTATCCGAACGGCATTAGCCGGCGGAAGTTGTCCAGCGCGAAGAAACCTACGTGCGTTGGTGTAGCTTCCAGTATCAACATCGATACTAAAGGTAGACATCGGCTCATTTGAGGTAAGGATTGGACTGTTTTCAATGAATTCACCGTATCTTTCTGTATTACTCTCCACAATGTGGCGCCCATAATACTGCTCATAAGATTGCCGACGATTCCAACGAGTGTCCTCTTGTTGAACGAACAGACCGCGACTCATGCGGGATTCCATAGGAGGGATCTGGTGCGCCGCTCCTCCTAGCTTGGACCCGCCTTTATCTGTAAAAAAGTCAGTGCGAGCTGATTTCGGATGTGTGACAGCCTTTTCAGATGTATCCATAAGCAGCGCTCCGCTATCTGCACTTATCTGCTGATTTCGAGGAATAGTCTGACTATCACTTTTTCCTGCTTTGGGATTTGCTATGGCGTGCAGAACTGTAGGACCGGCTTCACTCATCGCCCCTTGGTTCTCTTTTATTCCCGATTCCTCGGAAGTATCTCCCTCGGAAGTATCGGGAGAAAACATTGCTTCAGGCTGTAAAATTCCTGCTTGATAAGCTTGATACTCAGGCCCATAAATGAGGGCAAAGCAGAGGGTTACAGTAGCTAGGCTTCCGAAACCTGCCTTTAACATGAGGGAGGGGTTTTTTATTTCCATGAGAAGTCTCCTGAAGAGGGATGGCTTATACTTGATTTCAGCCATCACCTTTGAAACGAACCTCTCATCTAGCTCAAAATGCTCTTTCGCTTTTTCTTGTTCCATCTGAACGATTCGTTGGTAGTTGTTAAAATCACTTTGAAGAGAAGCATCTTCGTTGAGAGCCTCTTCAAAGCGGGCCTTCTCCTCTACAGACAACGTTCCATCTAAATAGTTCAAAAAATCTTTTTCTCTACTCATTTTACAGTGCCCCCTTTGATTGCATGCACTCTTTTAGTGCGATACGCGCCCTGTTTAATCTGGAGCGGACAGTTCCAACTGGAATATCAAGCATTTTCGAAGCTTGCTCATAACTCTCTCCTTGATAACCACACAGAGTTATCACGTCTTGCATCAATGGGCTGAGGGCTCCGAAGCACAGTTGAAAAACAGAAAGTAGATCTCTCGTAACTACTAAGTCAGGAACGAGTTTTCCTTGTTCGGGAATTGATACGTCTTCATTGGAGACAGTTTGAATTGATTCCTTATATCTTCGGGATTTAAAGTAAGAACGAGTGGTATTTAAGGTTATTTTTGTAAGCCATGTTTTAAAGGTGGCCTCAGTTCTAAAATGAGAGAGTGCTTTATAAGCTTTTACAAAGACATCTTGGGCAAGCTCTTCTGCAGTGTCTCGATCTCCTATTTGTCGCCCGATGACTGCAAAGACATAGTTTTTGTACCGAGCCACCAGCTGACGGTACGCATCCTCCTCTCCACAGGTTGCCTTTCGTACCAGCTCTTCATCCGAGGCATCTTCCATGTGAGTCATCTCTCTACGTAGCGGTTTCAGCATACTCTGACCTAAGTGTTATTCCTGTAATAGACAATGTGTAGTAGGAATAGTTCCAGAAATCTCTAAGTGCCTGAGGTTGCCGGGAAAAAGGTGAATTTTTGCTTTGATTTTGAACGGGCAGGGGGGAGGCTCGCTTTCTACTTTGTTCAACTATCTCAGCTTCGCTGTCGTGCTAGGAGTTTACTTACAAATATTATTAAAAGAGGGATTTATCTGGCCAATTCAAAGTATGCTATTGGATTCTTA
This sequence comes from bacterium, assembly GCA_009926305.1. Lineage (NCBI taxonomy): Bacteria > bacterium. The sequence goes on along the minus strand of RFPC01000090.1, from coordinate 5,734 downwards.
GGATACTAGAGAGGCTAAACCGTGCGTTATTAGAATTTTGGTAAGAGGACCGAGGCAGTATGTACTGTTATAAACGCTGGCAGGGGGAGAGAGAATGGAAAGGAATATCAGAGAATACATCCAAGAGCACAGCCAAAAAGAGGTGTTTTCATGCGAACGTTGATGATAGCGGCTCTTGTGCTTTGCGGACTAGGTATTTCCGTGTGTACGGGAACTGTTTATAACAAGTCGAGAAATTGCTCTTATGATTACTTGCTGCATCCAGCAGTTTCTGCCTCGAAAATTATCGGTGGATGTGGAGTGATCGATTTATTGCCTCCTACCAGTTAGGGAAGTCCCTGTTAGGGAAGGTCCGACGTTTGGGGAGGCTGTTCTTACCTTTTTCGGTCTTCTTCTATAAGAGCTAGTAGTCCATCTTTGAGTCCGAGTGAGACGGCAGTAATCGAGTCTACTTTTAGGTGCAGCGCAATCTCTTCAAGAATGACTGTGGCCGAAAAGAGGATCGAAGCTCTCTTCGGTTCTATGTTTCCCAGAGCGAGCAGCTCGTCTATTGAAAGCTCTCGAATTCCATTCGTGAACTGAGAGAGCTGTTTCTGTGAGCAGGAGAGAGGAAGCTCCTCGTCTTTTCTTATAAGCCGAAGAATCGCCCGGATAGAGCCACTTGAGCCAATAATCTGGGGAATGGGTGCTGCATGGCACGCTTCAGAAAGCCCAGATATCTCTAACTCGTGTCGAATCCGTTCTCTTAAAAGCGCCTCTTGTTTTTCATTGGTTGGCACATTCAAGAGAGTCTCTTCCTGGCAGCGAACAGCGCCTAACGGAGTACTTACCGTTGAGAGCACTTCTATGCCTTCCATAAGTGAACACTCTGTGCTCCCGCCACCGATATCCACCAGGAGGGTTCGGGAGGGGAGTGCCCCCATGTTTGCAATGATCCCTTTTGAGAGCAGCATCGCTTCATCCTCACCAGAGATGATATGAAGTCTGATACCCGTGAGCTCCTCGATCTCATCACGAAGCAGAGCCCCGCTTTTGGCTTCTCGCATGGCGCATGTAGCGACCCCTTGGACCTCGGTTACTTGGTATTGCTCAAAGAGACCCTTAAAGTGCATAAAGATCTTTAGGGTACGTTCTCGGGCTTCAGCGGAAAAATCTCCCTGTTTGAAAAGGCCTGCTCCTAGCTGAATCATCTCCTTTTGCTTGAAAACCTTTTTCAGTGATCCATCTGATTCTTTTTCAAGAATATGGAGCCGAACGGAATTGGTGCCTAAGTCTATAATTGCTACTCGCATTTGTTGATAATGATTCTTTGAATCGGTGATTGCAAGGAAAACAGGCTTTCCTTTTCTTGCTTTCTTCTGGTATTTTTAGGAAGTTAACAAGGATTGCCCGTGGAACCAGATAAAAACTCACAACTCTATAAAATTCGACACTCATTAGCGCACGTATTGGCCCAGGCAGTTCTAGAAACGAAGCCCGAGGCGAAGCTTGCATTCGGCCCACCTGTTGATAATGGGTGTTACTACGATTTTCTCTTTGAGGAGCCCCTGTCGCAGGAAGAGCTTCCGGCTATAGAAAAGAGGATGAAAAAGATTATCCGTCAACGACAGACATTTGCTGGACGGAAGTTGCCAGCAAGTGAAGCCGTGTCGTACCTCGAAGGACAGGGGCAGCAATTCAAGGCAGAGTACTGTCGCGAGCTCATTGAGCGAGGAAATGCTGAAATTGGATTTTATGAGAATGGCCCTTTTGATGACATGTGTGAGGGGCCTCATGTGGAACACACTGGAGAGATTCCAGAGAATGCATTCAAGGTTGATTCACTAGCTGGCGCTTATTGGCGAGGGGATGAGAAGAACCCGCAGCTGACTCGTATCTATGTGCTTGCGTATGAAACACGAGAAGAGCTTGATGATTATCTCGAGCGGCGTAAGCTCGCGATGCAAAGAGACCATAGGAAGTTAGGAAAGGAGCTGGATCTCTTTTCTATTGATCATGATGGAGTTGGAGCGGGGCTTATCCTCTGGCACCCAAAAGGGGGAGTCATCCGTCATCTCATAGAAGAGCACTGCAAGAATATGCACGTGAAAGGGGGTTATGAGTTTGTCTATTCGCCTCATATTGGACGTGCAACGCTCTGGGAGACGAGTGGACACCTTTCATTTTACAAAGATGGAATGTTCGCCCCTATTGAAGTTGAAGGTCAAGAGTATTACTTGAAGCCGATGAACTGCCCATTTCACTGTAAGATCTTCGATAGCAACATACGGTCGTATCGCGAACTTCCAATGCGATTTGCAGAGTGGGGGACTGTTTATCGCTATGAGCGGAGTGGAACTCTTTCTGGTCTCACTCGTGTGCGGGGGTTTACACAGGATGATGCACATCTTTTTTGTCGTGAAGATCAAATGCCCCAAGAGATCGACACAGTCATTGATTTCAGCGTGAATCTCCTTCGGGACTTTGGTCTCCGTGATTTCCATTTGTATCTCAGCACACGCCCTGAGGAACGAGTAGGAGAAGAGTCGAAGTGGGATGATGCGGAGGCCGCGCTTACTGCAGCACTGGATCGGAGTGGAATTCCATATTCAATCAATGAAGGGGATGGTGCATTCTATGGTCCGAAGATTGATATCTGTGTAATGGATGCTCTTCAGCGTGAATGGCAGCTTAGCACGATACAGTTCGATTTTAATCTTCCAGAGAGGTTTGATCTTACGTACATAGATCTTGATGGAGAGCGTAAGCGACCTTATATGATTCATAGAGCGCTTTGTGGTTCTCTAGAGCGTTTCTTTGCGATCTTAATTGAGCATCTGGGCGGTGCTTTTCCTACGTGGCTTGCTCCAGTTCAGGCGGTATTTGTTCCCGTATCAGAGAAATTTATGGGGTACGTGAATGAGATAGCTGAAGACATGACAAGTAGGGGGTTTCGCATAGAGGTTGATGAAAGTGACAACTCATTCAATAAGAAGATTCGTAGTGCTGTTACTCGAAAGGTTCCCAATATAGTAGTCATCGGTGGTAATGAAGTTGATGAGAATTCGGTCACACTTCGGCGTTATTGTGTTAAGGAGCAGCTGAGCCTCTCAAAAGCAGACTTCATAGGTCGAATGGAGCTGTTAAGAACTGAGAAGCTCATGGACAACTTCCCTGATGTGGAGATACTCCAAGCGGAGTAAGGGGCCTGAGGATGAGGAGCTTGTGCCGCTGCTCATAGCTAGCTTGCTGTATTTATTGGGAATTACTCTCACTACGAGCAACTCGTAGCGAAGGTATTCGCTATTTTACTATTGGCTCTTCAGTAAACTCCGAAAAGTGCCGAATCCTTCTTTGCAGAATTTTCTTAATCGGGCAGGAAGGCTCCTCTATGGCATCGTCTCGTATCGCAACTCTGCTCGCTGAGCAACGACTTGAGCGAGTCATCGGTCATGTTTCCGACTTCTGGCTCCCAGTTAATCAAGAGCTACTGAAAGAGATTCGCCAAGAAGTCACTCATGCGACTGATGATCTCGCTACTCCAGCAATTATCAGTAAGCTCAAAGGCGATGTCTCTCTTTTCTTTCACTCCCTAAAAAAACTTGCGGAACTTATTCAGAATTCAGGCAGAGAGATTACAAGTGATAATCCGATACAATTACTTGAGGAAGGCGGGATTGCCGGACTACGAGAGATTTTCTCAGACAGTGGAGAGATTACTCGGTTTACGTTTGAAGAGGGAACAGAAGCACAATTATCCCGATTCCATGAAATGTTAGTCAGTGCCAGCACTTCAGTAGCACTTGCAGAAAGCTATGGGTTTGATGAAGAGGCAGCGTATACGGCTGCTATAATGAGACAATTAGGCTTAACGCTCATCGCATGGAGTTATCCTGGTATATATCAAGAAGCGATTCTGTCTCTTGGAAAAAATCCAAATTCCTCTCTTGAACAAGAGGTAGCAAAGCAACTTGGCTTTACCCCACAACTTCTTGCTATTCATCTCTTTAGACGGTGGGGATTTGATGAAAGTTATTGTTCTCGGTATGGGCTTCGTGAGCTACAATCCACGGAGGAAGCAGATGATTTCAGCGGCGAAGAGTTCGCCAACATCGCAGAGTTATGTAAAGTAGGGGAGGCGCTTGCGCGTGCGCACCACCCAGAGATATACCCAAAGTCTCGATATGATTTAGTAGAGGCCTTGCATGTCATTTCATCTCGTCTCGGAGATAGCGGAATGCAGTTTGTGCGGGAGCAGATTGATCATTCGACTGCTATCTATCAGACATTCATGCCTGACATTTGTAAGTGCGGACTGGCAGATCTTTACGCGCTCCCTGAAGTGGTTGGACACGATGCGGAGCTTTCCGAGTTACGGCGAAATCCTTTCTTGAACTGTTGCTCCCCAGAGATGGGCAGGGCAGTGCGCAGGCTCTATACTCATATTGATGGCGGACTAGAGGCTTCAGTGTGTACTCGGGTGTTCGTGGATGAGGTTGTACCGGTTGCTCGTTTTCAAGGGGGGTGTGTTTATACGGCAGACCCTTCCATCATGATGCTTATCCCACAACTGCCCTTTGGAGAATTAACTCTTCGAGAGCCAGTTGGAGTGGACTATTCAGTTGTGCTCTCAAGTGGTGACCTCATCTCACTGGCCTTTCAAGATTTAGAGCCAGTCGTTGAATATAAAAAGTCGCAGAATGGGCAACTCTGTACTGCAATTGCTGGAATGTTTGGTGGAGACCAGCGAGTGGGAGTCCTGTACTTAGAGATTCCAGAGCTAGTATCAGATTTTGTTCGAGATGAGCAGGTACTTCATTTTCAAGTCCTTCGTCATGCGCTCGTGGATTGCCTACGTCTAAAGAGATCGTGAACTAACAAGAGAGATGTGAGAGAATTCTCTATTGATGTATCAGCGCAGCAATTTTTGATGCATTTTCCGCCTCAAGTACCCGATCATTTTTTACAAGATACGCTGGGATTTGGACAAGTTCACCAGGTTCTAGTGAGGCTGAAATTTGTTTCCCGTTCATTCGTGCCAGGCGCGGAGCATTCTCTTTTTCAAATGTATACCAAAGGGCGAGAATAAGCATATTTTCCTGCCTCGATATGACCCGATGAGAGACATCTCCCTTCTCGTTGCGTTCAGCAATAGGGATAGTGGACCCTCTGGTGAGCTTTAATACCTCCTCTCGCAGAGAGTTCGGACTATCAATTTGTTCAATGCTCAGGAATCGTTCAGAGGGCGCATCGAGTGGAGGCGCTATCGATGCTTCTCGCTGCTGTGTTGATATTGTCTTTCGAATATTTCTTTTCAAGGGGAGAAGAAAGTCTCGTTGAATCTGAGTTGGACCAAGAATAACCCAGACACTTTTTTCCTGTTCAATACGGAAAAGTTCGTCTGGTGATAGATAGTAAAGATCAACTTTACTTTTGTCTTGTGATGAATCCACAACTCGTACTGCATCTGGGATGCCTCGCCGCAGAATAAATCCCTTAAGCGATGAACTCTCTTCCCTGAGAAGATGCACCAAGCGGTTGGGAGCAAGATGCTCATTCTCTTCACTGAGGATCAGCGGGTCTTTCCCCTCTAGTGCCTCAAGCATTAACGGAAGTTCGCTATCGGTACTGCTGGGTGCCGTCCGTATGAAGTTACATCCAGAGAGGATGAGCAGGGAGATGAGAAATGTCGCTCGGATGATTTCTATGAAGCTATTACATGAGGGATGCTTGTTCATATGGACTACTTTCCTTG
>RFPC01000089.1 GCA_009926305.1 bacterium | reverse complement strand
TTATTTGAGGATGCAGATGGAGGCACTCTCTTTCTCGATGAAGTCGGGGAAATGAGCCTCTCTCTCCAAACAAAACTCCTTCGAGTTTTGCAAGAAGGAGTAATTACCCCCGTAGGAGCAACTGGAGAGAGGGGGGTCGACGTCAGAATTGTAGCGGCAACACACCGGAACCTTGAGGAAATGATCGCAGAAGGCACATTTCGGGAGGATCTCTACTTCCGACTTAAAGTCCTTCAGCTTGATGTTCCGTCTCTTCGAGAACGCATCAGCGATATCCCGCTACTCTCTCGACATTTTCTATCGCGCTCGTGTCAGGCTCAACAGAAGCCAAATAAGGTGTTTACCGAGGAGGCACTTCTCCTTTTTGAGGCCTACCCATGGCCAGGAAATATACGAGAGCTTGAAAATGAAATAGAACGGATCGTAAGTGTTAGCGGCCTTGCCTCTCAGATAGGACCAGGGTACCTGTCGCAAAAGTTTTGGCAAGCAACAAATCTAGCAATTCAATCAAATCCAAATGCATCACAAACAAATCAAGCACTACCGGACTATCTCTTCGGCATGTCACTCAGGGAAGCTCTTGCAACCGTTGAAGCGCAGATTATTGAAAGAGCCCTGGAGACTACTCGATTCAATAAAAGTGAGGCCTCGAGGATGCTTGGGATTTCACGTTCAAATCTTATTACTAAAGTACAACTCTACTCTCTAGAGGAACAGGATACTCATTCTGAAACGGAAGAGCTTTCAGAATAGGCCTCTGGGCCATTATATAACATTTCACTCACTCGCCTGTCGGAGACTGGCGTTCCCAATGATTAGGGAAAAGAGAAGGCAACAGCCAGAAAGCGCGAGCATAAACTTTCCGCCTATCACGCAGAACTGATAGTACTCAAAACGCTTCTTTGCACTCAAAAGATATTCATCATTATCAACAGAGTTTCGCGCCTCTTGTGCTTGGGATTCATCTTGCTTGTCATAAGTAAAAACTCTTGTTGTAGAGGAGGACGAGGGGGACTTTCTTACTAATCGACCCCGATTCGCAATTGACTGAGTTTTGAAAGATTCGTCCTTCTCCTCCTTGAGAGTCTGAATCACCCCACGATAGTGCATCGCTCGCTTACTTCCGAGGTAGAGATTTCCGGCCCCCAAAATCAGTAGTAGGGCCCCGAGACCCAAGCTCCACCAGAAAGAACGAGGCATTCTGTGAGGTTTATGCGCATTCATAGGTATAAATACTAATATGGTCGAGGAAAAAGGAAATACCCTAAAAATGATTTGATGTATCGGTCCAAAGAGCATGTTTGTGGTACACTTCAGGGGTATACCAATCGCAAACTTGGGTGTGGTTTTCTTAGCTCGAAGGATAAGACCCAAAAGGATCAGGTAATGAGAAATGTTCGGAGAATCAGCTCAGCCACAGGTGCTTCACGTACAACAATGCTCGTTTTCAGCTTTCTAGCAGCAGTGCTCATATATCTCTGCTCACAGGCAGCTCCGGCACTGTACCGTTACTACGAATTGGAGAGTCAAGCCGTGGCAATGGCTCGTAGAGGAAGTATCAGATCAAGAGATCCTCACCCGCCTGTCTGGACTCATCAAGCAACACCGTATCCCAGCAAATCCTCACGACATCACGATTTATCGAGGCCCGTATGAGATCGAGATATCTTTAGATTACAATGTCCCAGTAACCGTGCCATGGGTGGAAGGAGAGCGAACCCTCTATACCTTCGAATTCCACCTGAGGGTGAGAGAATCGATTTCTCTTGAAAGGCAGCGCTACTAATGAGGTGCTAATTTTTGGGTGAATTGAATTTCAGGTTTGCCTTTAGAAAACAGTTCATGTACACTGCCCCGGATCGCATCCTTGAATTTTGTTTGAGGCTGCAAAACCCTTTAACGTAAACCCGTGAGTTTACGAAGGAAAATCGTATGTTTGAGAGGCTCTTCTCCTCACCCCAAAAGTCAAATGGGCTAGCGCAGGTAAATGGCAGGCTATGGTCTGTCCTTTTTCATACTGTAGCTTCTAATAGTGTATTTTCCCATTCGGTATGGTCCGGTACGGGTAGACTGTTCTTACCTACTGTTTCCTTACGCTCCGTATTAGCTTTTCCTCAGTCGAGAAGGAGCCAATTCATAAAAGTCGTTCCGTTGTCTCTATTACATCATAGCTTGATCGCCGACTGGTTTCACGGTCTCAGATTCATTTACTCTGGTGTCGTATGCTCTGATATTATGCGTACGCTCACTGTCAACATGAAGAGAAGAGTAGTAACACCCATCAGCAAAAGGAGTTAGTATTTATGTCGACTCAATCACCAAAAACATGGCAAACAGTAATTAATTCTGCGCAAGTACAACGAGCAATTACTCGAATTGGGTACGAGATCCTCGAAAAAGATGCTGTGCCATCCTCGCTTGCTGTCATCGGGATTCGAACCGCAGGAGAGTTTTTGGGGAGACGGCTTCAAAAGACCCTCGAAGAACTCACAAAGACTGACATTCCCTTTGGGGTTCTTGATATCACTCTCTATCGTGACGATCTTTCACAGACAGCCGATCAACCGACTCTGAAAGGTACTGATATTCCTTTCTCTGTTTCAGGGAAGAGAATCATCTTGGTTGATGATGTCCTATTTACTGGAAGAACAGTGCGAGCAGCACTTGATGCGATCATTGACTTTGGAAGACCATCTCGAGTTGAACTTGCCGTTTTAGCAGATCGAGGCCACAGAGAGCTTCCTATTCGACCCGACTACGTTGGAAAGAACCTTCCAACCAATCCAAAAGAATTTGTTAAGGTAACTCTCCATGAGCTTGGCGGGGACGACGGTGTACATATTTCGCGAGAAACTACCAATGGATAAAGCGATTGGTCATACTGAGTTTAAAGAGAGATAGCCATGGAACATATGGTAGCGACAAGTGACCCTTATGATAGCGTTGGAGCATCCGAAAGGCTCTCCTCCCAAAATACGCCCCTTCAACATCTTTTAGATATCAAATCACTCTCAAGGGAACAGCTTATCGCCCTTGTAAGAGATGCAGAAACTTTTATCGAGGTATCAGAGCGCAACATTAAAAAGGTCCCCGCCTTGAGAGGCAAAACAATTCTCAATGTATTTTTAGAAGCAAGTACGAGAACCCGGGTTAGCTTTGAGATAGCCGGCAAAAGACTCTCAGCGGATACAATTAACATATCTGGTAGCGGTTCTTCGCTCTCTAAGGGTGAAAACCTAATTGATACCGCTCGAACACTACAAGCCATGCGACCAGATGTTATTGTACTGCGACACAACGCGAGTGGGGCCGCTCACTTTCTAGCGAACCAGCTGCAGAACACTAAGATTGTAAATGCAGGAGATGGCATGAATGAGCATCCGACTCAATGCCTTCTTGATCTCCTCACTCTATCTCAACGTTTTCAACATTCTATCGACAGCCTGAGCGGGAAAACAGTAGCGATTGTAGGGGATGTACGTCATTCAAGAGTTGCGAGAAGTAATATTTGGGCTCATAAAATTCTGGGGAACAAAGTGCGGTTAGTTGGGCCTCCAGGCTTAGTCCCAGAACTCCTATGCTCATCTGAATGCTTCGGGCCCGAGGTTGAGATTTATCACTCGTTAGAGGACGGACTTCGTGGAGCAGATATCGTCATGGTTTTGCGACTGCAGAAAGAACGGCAACGGGACTCGTTCATTGGCTCCTTCGACGAATATAGTCGTTTCTACGGCATTTCATCCAAAAGAATGAATCAACTCTGTCCTGATGCAGTACTACTGCATCCAGGACCCGCTAATAGAGGAATAGAAATCTCAGGCGAACTCCTGTACGAGCATCGCTCATTGGTAGAAGAACAGGTGAGACTAGGTGTGGCGGTGCGCATGTCAGTATTATTTCGGCTCGCCACTCAAGGCAGCCACTTTCCTGAGGTAGAATCTTCGCAGAGTGACGTCAGAAAGGATGAAACTCAAACCCATCGGAGGAAACAATGACACATCCGGGATATGTCCTAAGGAATGGAGACATCGTCAATCCAGAAAGCACCGATTCATTCGTAGGTACTGTAATTGTAGATGGAGATAAAATTACAGGGATAGAAAAAGGAGACGTTGAGGATGTAGGAGATAGGGAAACTATTGACTGCACCGGGAAATGGATTATTCCGGGACTCGTTGATCTTCACGTTCACCTACGTGAGCCTGGCTTTGAGTGGAAGGAAACCATTGAGAGCGGGGCAAAATGCGCGGTAGCAGGGGGATACACATCACTCTGCTCGATGCCAAATACAAACCCTGCAATTGATCACGCCGAGGTGGCATCCTTCATCCGAGAAAAAGCCAAGGAGGCAGGCTTTGCTAAAGTGTTTCCAATAGGAGCGGTCTCTAAAGAACGAAAGGGGAATGAGCTCGCGCCGCTATACGAATTACGAGAGGCAGGATGCATTGCTTTTTCTGATGATGGTGACCCTGTTTGGGACGCAGGCGTTATGCGACGCTCATTAGAGATTGCAAAAGATATCGGAGCGCCTATCTGCTGTCATGAAGAAGACAAATCACTTTCCTGCTGTGGTTCAATGGATGAATGTGGGCACTCCTATCGACTCGGCATTACTGGTTTTCCCGGCGTTGCAGAGGAAGTTATGATAGCTCGTGATATTGAGCTTGCACGAGTTACGGGTGGTCATGTTCACATTTGTCATGTTTCAACAGCTCGGGGGGCTTTACTTATACAACGAGCCAAAGAGGACGGAATTCATGTGACGGCTGAAGTGACACCGCACCATCTCATGCTGAGCCATCTAGACGTAGATGGAATTGATACATCTTATAAAATGAGTCCTCCATTACGTGCACCAGCCGATGTGCTTGCACTTCGAGAAGCTTTGGCCTCCGGAGTCATTGACTGCATAGCCAGTGATCACGCTCCGCATGAACCAGACTCCAAGGACTGTGAATTTGAAGAGGCGGCCATGGGGATACTAGGACTCCAGACAAACCTCCCTATTGCCTTAAAGTTGATTCATGATTCAGTGCTTACAAGAGAGCGGGCGATACAGGCTCTATCTTTCTCTGCTGCGAAAATTGTCTCTCTGGAGGCTGGAATGCTCAGACCGGGGAGACCTGCTGACATTGCTATTATTGATCCGAACCAAAAATGGACTTTTTCGAACTCGCTCAACCTATCGAAAAGTCAAAACACTCCATTTTTAGCGAAAAAGAGTAAAAAAAAGTAATAGAGAAATATGACAAGCACCGAATCAATTTTTTCTGGCAGAGCTGAAAATTCATCGCTTACCAAAAGTCTATTGCCTCCGGGCAAATTGGTTCTGGCTGATGGAACCGTATTTCATGGTCTAGGGTTCGGCCATTTCTCATCATCATCAGAGCCTGTGGTGGCAGAGATAGTTTTTAATACGAGTATGGCTGGCTATCAGGAGATACTCACGGATCCAAGTTATAAGGGTCAAGGAATGTGCTTCACTGCCCCGCAGATAGGAAACGTGGGGTGTAACTCACTTGATATTGAAAGTGATGAGGTGTTCGTCTCTGCAGTTTTCACAAGAGATCTCTCCCCTCTGGTCTCAAATTTTCGCTCTGATGTTTCACTAGATGAGTACCTGAAGGCACATAGAATTCCCGGTCTAACCGGCATTCAGACCCGAGCCTTGACCCTCCACATTCGAAATGGAGGGGCTCAGATGGGTGCCATTGGACCAGTCGGAATGACAGATGATGAGCTTCAAAGTATCGCAAACTCATCAGGCTCGATGGTAGGAAAAGATTACGTACAAGATGTCAGCTGTACTGAACCCTATGAGTGGCATCAACTTCCTTGGGACGACTCTTCGAATAGCTATCCGATCCTTACTCCGGAGGAAGTTTGGCAAAGACCTCATGTCGTAGTGGTTGATTGTGGAGTCAAAAAAAATATCTTAAGACTGCTTCTAGCCGAGGGATTTCGACTTACCGTGGTTCCAGCAAGAAGTACAGCTGCTGAGATTAAAGCTCTAAATCCAGATGGCATTTTTCTGTCCAATGGCCCTGGAGATCCTGCTGCATTGACGGATATTATTGAGGTGATTCGCGATCTCTTAGGCGTGGTTCCAATTTTCGGAATTTGCTTGGGGTGTCAACTCCTCGGTCATGCAGCTGGAGCACAGACATACAAACTGAAATTTGGACATCGTGGTGCCAATCATCCAATCCTAGAACACTCAACGGGAAAAATTGAAATTACAGCACAAAATCACGGGTTCGCTATAAGTCCCGAAAAGCTCCCAGAAACTATCAAGGTCAGTCATCTCAATCTGAATGACCAAACAATTTCTGGTATTGAACTTCCTGATTATCGAGCCTTTGCCGTTCAATATCATCCAGAGGCCTCGCCGGGACCACATGATTCTCGGTATTTATTCTCAAGGTTTTTTAACGAAGTCATAAAGTAACGAAGAGCTATTGTTAGGTGAGCAGAAGTCAAAAGAGTTGAAGGGAGAGAAAGAACATGCCAAGAAGAGAAGATATTAAAAAGATTCTCATAATAGGCTCTGGACCAATAGTAATTGGTCAAGCGTGCGAGTTTGATTACTCAGGCACTCAAGCTGCAAAAGCACTCAGAGAAGATGGCTATGAGGTAGTATTAGTCAACTCGAATCCAGCTACTATCATGACCGATCCAGAGTTGTCTGATCGAACATATATAGAACCTATTAATGCCCCAACGGTAAAATCTGTAATCGCAAAGGAACGACCTGACGCAGTTCTCGCCACCATGGGTGGTCAAACTGGGTTGAATGTAGCTCTCGAGTTACATGAAATGGGTGTTTTTGAAGAGTTTGGTTGTGAATTGATAGGTGCGAGAGTCAGCTCAATTGAAATGGCTGAGGATAGAGAGCTATTTCGAAAAGCGATGGACGAGATTGGCCTGTCATCGGCAAAAAGTAGGATTGCACACTCTCTAAAAGATGCGACTGAGATTGCAGAAGAGCTGGGCTTTCCTCTTATCCTACGTCCCTCTAGGACGCTCGGTGGCACAGGGGGAGGAATCGCCAATAACCTTAAAGAGCTTCGACAGATCACGACATCAGCGCTACATGCCAGCCCAAATGGGGAGGTGCTTATTGAAGAATCTCTCTTAGGTTGGAAAGAAATCGAACTTGAGGTCATGCGTGACCACAAAGACAATGTTGTTATTGTCTGCGGAATTGAAAACCTTGATCCTATGGGAGTGCACACAGGGGACTCAATAACCGTAGCTCCGATTCAAACTCTAACGGATAAAGAATATCAAGAGCTCCGAGATGCTGCCATTAAAGTAATGCGCAAGATAGGGGTTGAATCTGGAGGCTCAAATGTACAGTTCGCCCTGAACCCTGACGATGGGAGAATTATAGTTATTGAGATGAATCCACGAGTATCGAGGTCTTCTGCGCTTGCATCAAAAGCAACCGGATTTCCGATCGCTAAATTCTCAGCCAAATTAGCAGTAGGATATACTCTAGATGAGATTCAGAATGATATTACGAGAGAGACTCCTGCCTGTTTTGAGCCGGCTCTTGATTATGTAGTTGTCAAAGTTCCACGTTTTACCTTTGAAAAATTCTCTGGTGCCGAGGCGAAATTATCGACCTCAATGAAATCAGTCGGCGAGGCCATGGCGGTCGGCAGGTCGTTTGAAGAAAGCCTACAAAAAGCCCTGCGGTCTATGGAAATCGGGCTGACCGGGCTGAACCCGGTGGCACCGCCTGTTGCTGACGCCACGTCAGGTCTAGACCAGCTTCGGGGCTGGCTTGGTGAATTGGTGCCAAACCGGGTCTTGCGTATTGCAAGCGCGCTCCGGCACGGCATTTCAATCGATGAAGTGCATGCGGTTACCGGCTGGGACCGCTGGTTTCTTGAACGCATTCAGGCGATCATTGATGCCGAAAATAAAGTGGCCGCCGATGGCCTGCCAGATGATGCAACGGTTTTACGTTTCTTAAAATCAATGGGGTTTTCGGATGCGCGGCTGGCTGAACTTGCCCAGCTTGACACCACAGAGGTGCAGTCACGCCGAAGCAAAGCTGGCGTACTGCCTGTCTATAAACGCATCGACACATGCGCGGCAGAGTTTAGTTCGGAAACCGCCTATATGTATTCGACCTATGAAATCGCCGCGGATGCCGAATGCGAAGCCGACCCCAGTGACCGAAAAAAAATCGTTATTCTTGGCGGCGGCCCAAACCGGATTGGTCAGGGTATTGAATTTGACTATTGCTGTGTTCACGCCTGCTATGCGCTGTCGGACGCAGGCTATGAAACAATCATGATCAATTGTAACCCGGAAACGGTTTCGACTGATTATGACACATCTGATCGGCTGTATTTTGAACCATTGACCGACGAAGATGTCATTTCGATCATCAAACGCGAAGCAGAAAATGGTGATTTGCGCGGCGTTATTGTTCAGCTAGGTGGGCAAACCCCACTGAAAATTGCCGCCGCACTCGAGGCCGAGGGCATTCCCATTCTTGGCACCAGCCCGGATGCCATTGATCTAGCCGAAGATCGTGAACGCTTCCAGCTTTTGTTGAAAAAGCTTGATCTGTTGCAACCTGAAAATGGTATTGCCCATTCGGCTGAAGAAGCCCGCGAAATTGTTCAGAGAATTGGCCTGCCGGTCGTTATTCGCCCATCATATGTGCTGGGCGGGCGCGCTATGGAAGTTGTCCACCAGATGGATGATTTAGAACGCTATATGCGGGACGCGGTTGTTGTGTCTGGCAAAAATCCGGTGTTGATTGATCGGTTTTTGAACAATGCCGTCGAAGTAGATGTAGATGCCTTATGTGATGGCAGTGATGTCTATATTGGCGGCATCATGGAACATATCGAAGAAGCGGGTATTCATTCTGGCGATTCTGCCTGTTCATTGCCGCCACAGCATTTGTCTGACGAGATTC
>RFPC01000088.1 GCA_009926305.1 bacterium | reverse complement strand
ATCTCAAAGCTACAACCTCTCGATCTTCTAACTGAAACATGAAATCTGTGGGGAATCGGTCTTCATTGCGCTTCACGGCACGCACCAGAATTCGAGTCTCCACCTCATAAAGAATTGCTATCGAATAGGCTTTGCCCCCCAAAAAAAAGAAGCTGGTACCTGATTACTGGGGGCTTTGCCCCCCAAAAAAAAGAAGCTGGTACCTGATTACTGGGGTACCTGATTACTGGGGGTGCGGCATTCGTGCGTTCAAAAAATAGGAAATCCTTCTAAATCTCCCCTCTCTCGGTAATCAGCCAGACTCTACCCAGTTGCATGACTGACTCGAATACAATCCATCCCAAAAACAGCTCGATCAAACACAGAGCCAGCTCGGCCGAATCCGCAAAAGCGGGAAAGCGAAATGTATTCCACTGCTCAGTTAATCAAGGACTCTAACCCTAAAATTGCGAACCCTCCCCTTTTTGGAGATGTAAAAGAGTGGTATTTTCCGGATATAGACTGCTCGGACCAAGAGTCTTACGAGCAGTTCAGCGTCTTCTCCAAAGTGGAGTATTTGAAACTTATGTCTGATTCTCCGAACCCATCATTTCGAACACCACTCCCCCATGTAATGATCCTGACTCGGATTGAACGGTTGGGAGCATGGGTTCTTGACTCCATTCAGTACTGGGGGAAGGCCTGGATTTTCCTCTGGAGAATCCTCTCAGGTATTTTTTCACCGCCTTTTCGAGCAAGACTTCTTTTTCAACAAGTTGCGCAGATTGGTTTTCACTCAACCTTTGTTGTTGCCTTAATCGGAATTTTTACCGGAGCCGTTCTTGCCGTACAAGGTGAGTATACTCTCTCCAAGTTTGGCGCAACGGCGTTTACAGGACCGGCGGTGGCGCTTAGCCTCATCCGAGAGCTAGGCCCCGTGCTTACCGCATTGATGGTGATTGGGCGTTCTGGTTCAGCAATTACTGCAGAGCTTGGTATTATGAAGATAACCGAACAAGTCGATGCGCTTCGTTCGATGGCAGTCGATCCGATGAAATACCTGATGGTTCCACGATTCCTAGCGGGCGTAATTGCCATGCCCCTACTCTCCGCCATTTTCATCGCTATCGGTATTTTTGGAGGATATCTGGTCGCGGTCGGGGTTCTGGGTCTTAGCTCTGGGACGTTTGTCAGTCAGATGGTAAGTGCCGTTGGTCCAGTGGATGTATATTCAGGATTTATAAAAGCACTTGTATTTGGGGTTATCTTTGGCTGGATAAGTTGTTTTAAGGGCTATACCTGCAGCTTTGGAGCAATAGGAGTCAATAAAGCTACAACGCAATCAGTAGTAACATCTTCTGTCTGTATACTCGTAACCGACTACTTTCTTACGAGTATTCTTACACGAGTATTCCTCTAGTCTTATGATTTCTGTTCGTGGCGTCTCAAAATCCTTCGGGAGTCAGGTGGTACTACAAAATCTCAATCTTGAGGTTGCAGCCGGAAAAACAACAACAATTGTTGGACCAAGTGGCGCAGGAAAATCGGTCTTGTTGAAACTTATTATGGGAATATTAGAGCCTGATGAGGGTGAGATTGAAGTTTGCGGCTACAACATTACCAGTGCTCGCAGCGAACGAGAAAAGAATGAAATTCGAGAAAACCTTGGGGTGCTCTTTCAGTCGGCAGCACTGTTCGATTCGCTAACCGTATACGAGAATATCGCTTTTCCACTCGTTGAGAGAAAGGGCTTGAAAAAAGAAGAGGCCCATGAGCGAGTGGTGCACTTGCTAAGAGCATTGTCTTTGACGAAATATGTTCAGAAGTTGCCACAGGAGGTATCAATCGGAATTCGAAAAAGGGTGGGGCTTGCTCGCGCTCTGGCTTTCGAGCCCAAGGTGCTGCTCTTTGATGAGCCCAATACTGGACTTGACCCGCTGGTGGGACAGGAAGTATATGATCTAATCTCAGAAAGTCAGAAATCTCAGGGGTTTACGGGTGTTGTAATTAGTCATGAGTTGCCCGAAGTGTTTCAAGTTTCAGACAGGGTTGTCATGCTCCTCGGAGGTCGGATTATTATGGAGGGAACACCTGATGAATTTCAGCAAACGAAGAGACCTGAAGTAGTGCAGTTTTTACATGGGTCAGTAGAAGGACCAATTCACATACAGTAAACGAGAGACGGAAAAGGGAAGTGGGACGTGAGTGAAGAAAAGAAGAACGGAAACCAAAACTCAGAGATAGAGATACCGCGACGTACCTTTACTATTGAGCTCCTTGTAGGGATTTTTACGATCCTCGGCGTTATTGCAGCCGGTTATCAGGCTATCGGTCTTGGTGGATTATCGTTCGTTCCATCCGGTGATTATGAAGTGCTAGCAGAGTTTGATAATATTTCGGGTCTCAAGACAGGAGCATCTGTGGAGATTGCAGGTGTTCCAATTGGTAAAGTGAAAGAGATTCGATTGAAAGATCCGCAAGCAGAAACAGTTCTACAAATTTATAAGTCTGTGAAGCTCTTTGAGGATGATATTGCATCAGTTCGAACGAAGGGGATTATTGGCGACCGGTATGTAAAGATTTCTCGAGGCGCCTCGGATGTTGAGATCGAGCCAGGAACACTGCTCTTTGAAACGGAATCCGTTGTTGATATTGAGGATATTATTGGGAAGTTAGTGCACTCATTCGGAAGCAAGGATGAAGACTCCGAGAGTTAATCCAATCCCAGACACATAGGCAGGAATTCATGAAATATTTCGATATGATACAAAGGCAGAGCACAGGGAGAGTCCGATTTGCGGTAGGGGTATTCACCTTCTTTGTCCTGTGTTTGATGTACACCCCTGAGTCGTTGTGGGCTGACGAAAAGGCGCCATCGTCGCCTCGGGCCGAGATGCAAGTTGTATTAGATCAGCTCATCTCTGTCGTAACGGAAAATGCGGGCGAGGAAAACGCTACGGTGCGGCGGGATAAAATGAGAGACATTATCGAACCAAAGTTCGATTTCAAAGAGATGGCAAAGCGGTCTCTCGGAGTAAACTGGAAATCAATTACCCCAGAGGAGCAACAAGAGTTCGTTGATCTTTTCTCTGGTATGCTTGCTCGTACATATATCGGAAGGATTGAAAAAGTAGAACAAAATATGGTCGAGATTAAGAGCGAGACACTTCGCCATCCTCGAGCTCTTGTAAAGACGATAGTCACATTTGACGGAGGAGAGTTCCCCCTCGACTATAAGTTGATTTATTCTGATGCTGGTTGGCAGGTATATGATGTGATCATCGAGAATATCGGCCTGATCTCAAACTACAGGAATGAGTTTGCTGGGATTATTCGAAAAGAAAGTTTTCAGGGGCTGCTCACTCGACTCCGAGAGAAAGAAAATAGCGAAGTATCAGAAGAAACGAAGGTCTCTCGGGTGCTTCTTTTGAGCGCCCTTTCGTAGTTGCGTATGGTCTAGCGCCCCCGCCTCTCTTTCCTTATCTCAGGCTTGCAAAATCTGCGGAGCGGATTGAGCCAGACCTCCTTAACCCCTTGAAACAACTAATGTTTGCTGCTATGAAAGTTTTTTACAAACTTTCCCCTGACCTCTGAATCCTAAAAAGTGTAATAGGTGGATGAAAGTATTGCGGAAAGCGTTGGCCTTCTCTTTCTCGGACGCTTTCTGATCACCTCACCTGTGAAGCGAAAAAGGTATCCCTTTCTATGATAGATTTCGCCGTTATTCTCTTTGGTCTGATTATTGGAAGCTTTCTTTCCGTCTGTGTGTATCGCATCCCTTTGGGAAGAGCTTCAGGAATAGAAGAGATGCTTGAGGAGGACTCTGATGAAGCGCAAGCGGAGAACCAGAGCGAGCAAGATTCTGTCATTTTGAATTCGCCTCACTTTACCCAACGAGTCACCATTGCCTTCCCTCCCCGATCTTTCTGTCCTCACTGTGGAGAGCAATTAAAGTGGTATCATAATATTCCGCTCTTCAGTTTTCTCTTCTTACGCGGAAAGTGCGGCTTTTGTCAGGCGGGTATTTCTTTTCGGTATCCTCTCACCGAGTTGTTATCGGCAGTCTTTGCTTGGCTGAGCTACTCAACCTTCGATACTCCAACAGCCATTGTTGCCTATTTGTTGTGTGCCGCTTTTCTCGTGTTGAGTTTCATTGATATTGAGTACTTTCTCCTTCCTAATGTGATTACCTATCCAGCGACGATTATCGGTTTGACGATCGCTCTTATTCAAGGCTATGCCCCGTTTATTGAATCGCCTCCTTTCGTGAGTAATATATCTGAAGCCCTTATTGGTGTTCTTGCTGGAGCTGGCTCGCTCCTGCTTATTTCACTCTTTTATACATACGTACGGAAAAAACAGGGGCTTGGGCTTGGGGATGTAAAGTTACTTGCGGTAACTGGTGCTTTTTTCGGTCTGAATGGTGCTTTTTATACGATTTTTGTTGGCTCTTTGCTCGGCTCGTTTCTGGGAATTGCCCTTTTACTGCTCGGTCGCGGCAAGTGGTCTTCTTACCTTCCCTTTGGCCCGTACTTGGTTGCGGCAAATTTACTATACCTCTTTTACGCTGAGCAATTTGCTCTCATCGTAGAAGATATTGCAATGCAGCAAATGGGGGGAGGCTGATATGACAGAACCGGAAGGGGCTGTGATATCAGAAGAGGTCAGAAGCTCGCAACGAGCACTTTCTATTCTTATCATCGATGATGATGAGCAGATACGGAGCTCTCTTAAGCTTAACTTGCAACTTGCGGGGTACTACGTTCAGGAATCAGCGCATGCTCAAGCTGCTCTCCGACTTCTTTCAGAGCAGTCTGTCGATATCGTTTTGTGCGATCTACAGATGCCAGTGATTAACGGCATGGAGTTTATTGAGCAGTGTAAAGTTCAGAATCCAGATACTGCTGTAATTCTCATGACTGGATTCGGGAACCATAGCCTTGCAATAGAGGCCATGCGCCGCGGAGCGTATGACTATATTGCTAAACCGTTCGATATTCAGGAGTTGGTATTTACCCTCCGAAAAGTTGAAGAGCGTGAGCAGTTACTCATGGAAAACGCAGTCCTCCGCTCTGAAGTGGAAGGGCGATACAGCTTTGGCAGCATCATCGCAAAAAGTAAGGGGATGCAGGAAGTTTTTGAGAAGGTAAAAAGGCTATCTCAGTTTAATACCACGGTGCTCGTTACGGGGAAATCTGGAACAGGAAAGGAGCTGTTAGCGCGTGCCATACATCATAACTCGCCACGCAGAGGCGGGGCCTTTATCGCCATTAACTGTGGAGCTATTCCAGAAGCACTCATGGAGTCTGAGCTTTTTGGACATCGAAAAGGAGCGTTTACAGATGCTTCTCGCGATAAGCGGGGGCTATTTGAAGAAGCTGATGGAGGCACGCTTTTTCTTGATGAAATTGGAGAGATGCCCTCACATCTTCAGGTGAAGCTGCTACGCGCCCTTCAAGAGCAAAAAATTCGAAGAGTAGGTGATGAACAAACCATTCCTGTTGATGTTCGGGTTATCGCAGCTACGCTCAGGGATTTAGAGCAAGATGTGCAGGACGGACGGTTTCGAGAGGACCTTTTTTATCGCCTTAATGTAGTTGCCATCCATCTTCCGCCTCTACACGAGCGTACCGAAGACATTCCCGTCCTAGCAGATCACTTCATTCAAAAACACAGCAAGCGGTTGGGACTCCCCTCGCGAGCGCTTCATCCTGACGCTCTCAGAGCTCTTCTGTGCTATGAATGGCGTGGAAATATCAGGGAACTTGAGAATGCCATTGAGCGTGCACTCGTCATGTCTGATGGAAAAAACCTCGATGTTAGCGCGCTGCCCGAACCGATTCAGCGGAGTTTTGATAGCAGTCTCGGTGGCAAAATGGGGCTTAACGGTGATTTTGACATCGGAGTATCCGAGTCTAATCTCTCTATTAAACAACAATCTCGTTCGTTAGAAATTCGCCTCATTAAAAGGGCATTAGTCCAGACGAAGGGAAATCGGACCCATGCTGCTCGCTTACTTGAGATTAGCCACCGAGCGCTCCTCTACAAGTTAAAAGAATATGATTTGAATGACTTTGGGAAGGATTAGTCGTTTTGCCTAAACGCCCCCTCACTCCCTCTCAATGAATCTGCCCTGCACCCTTGACCCACGAATCGTTCGACGAGCTGTTGATAGTTTTGAGGAGAGAAAATGGAACCAGCGTTCTGAGAAAATATGCCTGAGGAAAGTCGAGATCATACCTAATAACCACCTGAATAAACTTGTTGTTTTATGCTTAGGTGGTATCTTTTTATGGATGTTATAATGCCTTTAGGCACGAGACGTGCTCAGATGATAAAAAGTGCGAGAAACGCACAGTGTTAGGTTTTTAATCCCCTTTACGTAAACACCGCAATGCTTCAGAAAAGACAGATCGATTCGATCATTGATATCTTAAAGCGCGACTCGAAGCGTGTACTGAAGATGCGGGTACCCTCCTTCCCAAACCCGTATTATTGCTCCTTTCTCCTCCGAGATGTGAAGTGGTTCAATACATGGGCGAGTAGTGGCTCTACTTACCGACGACGCTCTGACCACACACGGAATGTCTATTGTGACATTCGGGTTGGAAGCTACCGATATGATCAAGTAACCGAAGGGGGACTCTTCGACAACGACGATGAGCGCGATAGCTATAACCATGTGACCGTCCCAATTGATGATATCGATTATTCTGGACTCAGAATGGCACTGTGGCGGTTATCGGAATCGAAATTTCGTGAGGCCTGCGCTGATTACAGCGATAGGCGGGCTGCAAGCCTCTCCACCATTGATTCAAATAGGCGTTTTCAATCGTTCGTAAAGTCTCCTGCTATCCGCTCGGTGCGATATGCAAGGCCAGAAACGATTGATGAAGATAAGTGGGTCCGCTTCTGTAAGCGGACATCAAAGTACATTTCACAACTGAAGCAGGTAAGTGGGAACTATGTAGAGTTTGATGTGAGCCAGAGCAGTAGTGTTTTTGTTAGCACTGAAGGGAGTATTATTGTTCAGCATCAACGCCTCTTTTCGCTCGTAATACACATGCGAAAGTTAACGAAAGAAGGCGCTCAAGTTGAACAGGACCTTGTGCTCAACTGTGGCTCGTTAAAGGATCTTCCGAATCCGAAACTCCTCAGGAAGTTGATCCACCAAAAGTATGACCAGCTCGTCGATCTTATTAATGCTCGGAAGCTACACTCATTTTCAGGACCCATATTATTATACCCGAAGCCGGCTGGACTGCTCTTTCATGAGGCGATTGGCCATCGGCTCGAGGGCTCTCGTCTTTTATCCCAGGGCGAAGGACAGACCTTTAAAGGACATATCGGAAAGCGTGTTATTTCAAGCGACGTGAGTATCCGAGACAATCCAAATATGAAGCGGTGGCGTGGGCAGCGGTGCATTGGAGCCTACGATTATGATGATGAGGGAACGCCAGCAGGAGATGCGCTACTCATTGAAGATGGCGTTCTGCGAGGATTTCTAACAACCCGTTCTGCAATCGCTAAAAAAGCTCATGTATCGAACGGACATGCACGAAACCGAAAATTTCAACGACCGATTAGTCGAATGGGAGTCACTATCATCGAAAGTAGTAGTCGGCTGACACTGGATGAGATGAAAGAACAGTTGCTTGAAGAGATTCGGGCGCAGAATAAGCCTTTCGGCATGATTGTGTATGAGTCATCAGGTGGAGAAACTGAGACAGCAAGCTATGACTTTCAGGCTTTTGCGGGTCAAATATCATACGCAACGATCGTCTATCCGAATGGAAAGGAGGAGCCAGTCAAAGGAGTGGATTTTGTAGGAACTCCTTTGCAGGCGCTAGGAAATGTTGTGGCAGTTGGGGGCACTCCAGAGCTTGATAACAGCTATTGTGGGGCCGAATCAGGCTTTGTGCCTGTTACAACGATTTCTCCGGCTATTTTGCTCAGAAACCTTGAATTGCAAGCAAAAGACGAAGAGCTCTATACTCCCAATATTCTCTCGAGACCAAGGATCTGAACGAGGCTCCCTCAGCTTCATAGAGTGATGTCTGAGATCTATTCCCCGACGACCGCGCGTATTCTCTCCTCAATGCCCTCAACGGTTCCCGCAAGTTGACGTGCAGCTCGTTCAATTGCCTCAAGCGCGTTATCCGAAAGTTCGCGTTGGTTATCGCTCTGTCTTGCAACGAAAGCCATCGTTACGATTTCTTGCAGAGGATTGTTCAGATCGTTTCTCAGGTCTGCTCCAAGTGTTGACACTCGGCTCTTAATATTCGGAAGCGTTGGCCTAGGAGCGTGTAAATCTCTCGGTGTGAAAACACGCTCTGAGGTCGAACGCGAGAGGTTTCTTCTCTTAATGAGGTGGTATCCTGCATTCGAGAGGTGGGTTATTGAGCGTCCAACGGAGCGTCCAACAATCAGCAAGTCGGGAGGATTTGCTTGATTCTGTAAGATTGATTGAATCTTTTGGGGTCCGCCATCAGGGAGGATTTCACTTGATATGATGAGGTTGATCGTTCGGCTTTTTAGAATCCAAGAAGCAAGGTCGAGGGTTGGTGAATACATGATCGAGGCGTCGGGGAGAGAGTAAAGGAGCTCTCGAGTAATGGCTCCTGCCATTTCAGCACTGCCGTTAATAATGAGCACCACTTGTTTTTGATTCTCCAAGGATTGTTGCGACGGAATTTGCCTCGGCTTTCCGATGGTTTGCCTACTTGAGGGTTCCGCTGTACGGAGTCGAATTACTTTTCTATAGAAAAGTGGTGGTGTCATAAGAGGGGATTCCAGCTAAAACCTTATTTTTTCTGCCTCAAGCCATCTGTTGTTTGGCCATGCTTTTCTACCGTTGCGATGCGCAACGAGTACGCGCGATGCGAAGAGTTCACGTATTAGAAGAATCATTCTAGAGATTTCCAGGAGTTGTCACTCGAAAGTGTGCAAAAAGGGCTTTCGCAACCCTCTCAAGAACCACCTAACCAGCTGAAGTAATTATGAAAAAAGCGGATGCCGCCAGTATTCCGTCCGTTTCTTCCCTTTGAGGAGCCATGAGTGTTCCACGTGGAACAC
>RFPC01000087.1 GCA_009926305.1 bacterium | reverse complement strand
CGAAATGCTAAAAGCACCAAGATACTTACCGCCACGTAAACCAGCAACAACATCTCTGTTTGAGCGGCCGATACCACCTCATTTCGAGCTGCCGCAATACCCATGTTTCCAGAGGCAAGCTGAAACTTGATATCGTTTGAATTATGCTGGGTTGCATATTCTTTCACTACATCGACCACTCGCTTTATCGTCTCTGCACGCCTGTCCTTTAAAAATACAAGGACCGGCATAACACTACAGTCAGCATTCAGGAGACCAGTATCGGTTTGGATAAGAAAGAGCGACTGAACTATAGTCTGCGGATTTCGCGGGATAATTCTCCACGCTGGATGCCCCTCATTCCACCCTGCATTTACAATTTTTATAATCTGGGGCAGTGATATCGTTGATTGCACTCCCTCAGTATTCTGAACTTGCCATGCAAAGTGATCGATCCGCCGAAGGATATCTGGATTAGTACACGCATCGGGATTCGTCTCAACGAGCACACTCAGAAGCTCAACTCCAATTGAATAGTGCTCAGTAATATAACGAGAATCAATATTGTATCGCTCGGTCTGTCGAAGCTCCGGAACCCCAGATCCCAGATCTCCAACTTTTACTTGCAGTGCTTCAAAGGATCCCAGCACTCCGAAAATAAGAGCAAAAGGGATACAGATATATGCTGCCTTTCCAGTAGCAAAAACACCAAAACACTTTGACAGCTTAATGACACTGCTTTCTTTTTTAGAAATTCGGTATTCGTTCACAAAAGACAGGCAAAGCGTCAGCAGCAATAGATTGCTAAAAAAGATCATGGAAACACCAAGCGCTGCCGTGAGCGCGAGCTCCTGAATAATACGAATTTCCAGCAACATTATGGTGAGAAATCCAGCCGCATCGCTCAGTAAAGCAACAGTCCCTGGTATCCACAACTTTCCTAAAGAACGCTCTGCTGCATCTCGTGCTGAGAGTGCTCCCTCCGGACCTTTGTCTGAGATCCCCTCTTTGAACGCATGAACTATCTGTACGCTATGAGAAATGGCTATTGCAAAAACAAGGAACGGAACCAGAATGGACATCGGATCGATCCCAAAGCCAAGAAGACTTAACATCCCAAGCCCCCACGCTACTGCAGCAAGAGAACACCCGAGGCTTAGTAACGTAAGGACCCATGAGCCGGTGAACCAGAGAACAAGAATGAGAGTAACAACGAAAGCAATTCCAAAAAACGTAATTACGCCAGAAGCCCCATCCGCGATGTCACCCATAGCTTTCGCAAAGCCTATAATTCTGATACGAAAACCATTTTTCTCATACTTCGCGCGAACCTTTGCCTCGAGCTCGCTGGCAACTTCTAAATAATCAAGTTGTTCGCCTGTTTGAGGATCCTGGTCGACAAGCTCTGCGCTCACCATGGCAGACTTAAAATCGTTCGCAACTAATCGACCAACGATATTTGCCTTAATAATATTTTCTCGAACAACAGAGAGCATTTCTGGAGTAGGCTGGAATTCTGCTGGAACAACATTCCCCCCTGAGAATCCCCCTTCCACAATCTCTACAAAGCGCACGTTCGGTGTAAAGATGGAACGAACACCTCCACGGTTTACGCCCTTTAGGTAGCGCACCTCGTCTGTTACAGCCTTCATGACTTCAAAGTACTCAGGCGTAAAAATATCCTCTGTCGGCGACTCAACGAGAACCAGCAAACGGTTGGCACTACCGAATTCTTTTCGGTGTTTCAAGAAAGTCTGAATATATTGATGCTTTTTCGGTAGCTGCTTTTCAAAACCAGCATCAACTTGAATTTTTGACGCCTGATATCCTAAAAAACAGGTAGCAAGCAGTAAGATGGTCGTTAGCACTATGCGGTGACGCAGAACGAATGCTGCAACTCGAGAAGAGAAGTCTGATTTGAGCTCAGCTACCATTTCCACTCCCGAAACTCTAAGACTCCCTGATCACTTGTAAGGAGAAGGAGATCATCAACTTTCTGAATCCCCGTCAGAGCTGGTCGCCCAGTAAGAGTTTTTTCTCTTAAGATCTTATTGTCCTCTACTGAAAATTCCACGAGCAGGCCCCCAAGACCCACAAGTACCACCCGACCATCTGCAACCTGAGTAGCGGCAAGAAAGGTGCGTTCAATACTTGTCTCAGTCTGATGAAAACTCTTTCCTCCATCAGAACTCAGGAGAATAGTTCCGCGTAGTCCATAGGCCATTACATATTGGTCAGCACCAGACTCAAGCGAGAGAACACCAAAGAGGCTCCCTCCGTATGGAGAACTGATGGAGATAAACTCACTTGACTCTCCGTCTGCACGAGCGATAAGACCAACTTCACCGACCGCAAGTAGCGCCCCATCTCTTAACTCAACAATGTCGTAGATATGGCGCTCCTCAGGATCAATCTGACAGGGACGCCAAGCCCTTTCCTTTCCCCTCAGACACAGTCCGTATGCTCCGACGGCGAGATAGTCCCCACTCGCGGTGGGCAAGATAGAGAAGAGAGCGGCGTCAGAACTGAGGTCCGAATAGACGACTTCTGCAATTCCATTAGCACCGTATGCAACAATAATCCCATCTTCCCCAACAGCATAGCGTCCATCCAGACTTAACGCGTTCAACTGAGACTGAGTTGGTAGGATCACCTGTTGCCAGTGCATTGCAGAGCCCACAAGGAAATGTCCCCGTTCTCCCACTACAAAACAGAGCCTATTCTCTAAGTTTTGTGGGCACTCCAGATCTTGCAAGAGCGATTGTTGGACAAGGCGATTCTCTTGAGAGGGGGTTGAGAACCCAAAGGGCGCTGGAGAAGCACTGGTATCTCCATGAAGCGGAGCAGCGAATAAAAATACTACGAGAAGAGAGCAAAAAGAAAAGTTCAAAGAGCTCTTACTAAAATCTTTAGTAAGAGCTCCTGAAAAAAAGAAACAAGAAAAAAGTTTCGGCATTGAGAAACTTATCTTCGACCAGCTCTCCTCAGCGCTTCTGGAGTAAAGTTTGCTAGCTCCATTGGCTTATCAAAGGTTTCGACCTCACCTTCATTGTTCAGACCGAACACGAGATATCTCCCATTCTGCAGATCGTAGTGCGCTTCCGCTGTTTCCCACACAAGTGGATTTTCATAATAGTTAATGGTGTAGGCCTCTGAATACCTCCAGAGATTCCCCTTCCCATCGTACTGGTCCACCGCGAGCACTTGCCACGAATCTTCGTCAATATAGAAGACCCTACGCGCATAGATGTGGCTCGTCTCAGGACGGAGTGTTGCATCAACTACCCAAACCCTGTGCAACTCGTAGCGCAGATAGTCAGTATCAAGGTGCCCTGGAGTAAGGAGTGTATCGTGCTTTAGCGTATCGCTGTGCATCTTGTAGGCATTGTATGGGACATACATTTCACGCTTCCCTTTTAATTCCCACGTATACCGGCTTGGGTCTCCATTGAACATATCAAGCTGATCGCTTGTTCTTTGCGCATCGGCTGCTGTTCCCGGGTTGTCGTAAGCAACGTTTGGAGCTCGTCTTACTCGCCGCTGCCCAGGGTTGTAGGTCCATGCACTCCGCGGGCTTTCAACCTGATCAAGGGTCTCATGAACGAGAAGAACGTTTCCAGCAAGACGGGCTGGCTGAGTTACCTCCTGGAGAAAATAGGCATACTTGTTGTCTATTGTCTCGGTAGTAGCTCCGGGCTGTGAATACGCCCAAATTGCTCTCTCATCAATGGTTACTGGAACGTACGAGCCTGAGGCTGTGGGTGCAACCTGCTGTATGGTCCTATGAACCGTCTCCCCTCTATACCGAAGGAGGTGATTCCAGATAGCTTCAGTACCATTTTGTGGTATCGGAAACGGCACTCCAAAAGAGGCGTTCCGGACCCCATTCCCTTCGTTGGTTAGCTCCGCGGTGCGAGCATTCTTCATCGTTGAGTCATAGTATTTCTGCGAATAAGAGGCACTACGTCTGGTCGGATACACGTTCATAGTGAACGTATCTGGATAGCGCTTAAACATCGCTAGCTGACCAGGCGAGAGCTGCTTTTCATACTTACCGACGTTCTTTGACGAGATGGTAAACCGTACCTTATCACCAGCGAACGGGTCTGGGTGATGCTGTCCCTTTACATACCCAGCTGGAGGAGATGTGATGCCTCCCTTCCATGCAGGAATAGCCCCACTGGCGTTGCCCGCCTGAACCGCACCGAGAGGTGTCAGTTCCTTGCCAAGCTTTGCAGCCTCTGCTTCAGGGACCTTTGCTACAGCAACACTTGTAAAACATAGAAGCCCCGCCACTGTTAGTGCGCCTTCGATGATTCGCATACTCGCTCTCCTCTTTTCTCGCATTATACTCTTGCTCACAAAATTACCTAAATCGAATTCTAGAAGAATACACTTCCAAAAATCGAAACAAAGTCTCTATCACGTAGCAGATTATACCGCCCGCCGTCGAAGAAGTTCGTATAGGACACTCCAACCTGATAACGGTTCAAATAATCAGCAGCGACAGTCCCCGTAATGGTTTTTCTATCATCTACAAAGTTCGTGATTGGTGCAGGTGATGTCCCCTTGTCATGCTGGAAAGCAAGAGAAGGACGTATATTCCACGCTGCGATAGCATTGTTGAAGTCAGCCCGAGTAACGAGACGATACCCCCAAGAAAACTTGTCAGCAAAGCCGTCAGTCTCTGTTTCAGGTTGAATACCCGCAGCAGTAAAGAACGGATTCCCTGTTGTGTAGGTTCCTGGTCCCTCCAGCCTCAGCTCGTCTTTATCCGGAAAATCCCGAAAGTAAGAGAACCCAGCTTCTGCCAACATTACCCACTGGTCTGCGCCAGCCCAAGGTCCAGTCAGTTGAGTTACTGTCACCTGACCTTGAATCATATCTCGCTCGATATACCCCTGAATCGTTTCATCAAAACCGAACGAACCGACTTGATTTGCACCAAAAACGGGATTCAGCGGTGTAAGCGCCGCAAAGAGAAGCTCTACGTCATCCTTCTGAAGAGGTTGATCAAATCGATAGATAAATTCCCCTTGAATCGCCGTTCCTTCAGATCCCACCTGGGTGTTAAAGCTCGCCCCAATAGTGTTGATGTCTTCTGGATACTCTATAAAGTACTCCGCGGACGCTGCGTAATCTCCCGCGCCAAGACCTGCGAGAGAACCAGTCACTGCACCAATAAGTGGAACTCTGCTGTGAACATGCGTCCAGTAGAGACCAAATTCAGTGTCATTTAATTCAGGCACAAACCAGCGAGCCGCTAGACCAAACTGTCCCTGGTTGCCGGCATCTCGGTCGCTTCCGCGCGCAACAGCAATTCCGACCGGTCCAGCAACTCCGAGACCGTATGGCGCAGGATTATCTGGAATCCCTGGAGCGCCAAAACCGAGGAGCACCGTATTTCCACCGGGGCTAGCAATATCGGTCGTCGAGAAGAAGGTGCCTTCTGGCTCTAAATCTGTGTGGTCGAATCGGAACTGATAAAACGCCTCAAAAGAGAGGTTTTCATCCACACTATAGTTAAAATCAATGGCTGGCATTGGAATCAGAGCGTTCTGAAGCGCTGCGCCTGCTGTTCGAAGTCGAGTCACATCAACAGGATTAATAGAGATAAGACCGTTCGGGATGAAAGTGCTTTCACCCCAGTTAATTACCTGTTGTCCTGCACGGATGGTCAGTGCTCCCTCATCCCCAATATTAAAATCCTGAGTTACGTAGGCATCGAGAAGACGAAAGTCTCCACCAGCAAAACGCTCAGCAGATGGAGAGAAGCTGGTTCTCTCTGTACCCTGAGTCATCACCATCCAATCCCAAAAACCAAAGGTTCGGATAAAGAGACTTGTTCTGTCATAGGAGAGATCGAGCTCATTCGTGATGGAGCCGACCACCGAGGTGACATCACCGTGGTCATAATTGAGGTTCCCGTTATCCCCGTTAATCGAGTTTCCAGTCCCTCCGTTTTGACGACCGATGATGCTTTCGTCGCGACTCTGCGCTCTGATAGTTGTTCCTAGTGACAGAGTCGTGTCAAAACTTCCCTCAAGTTCACTATCATCACCAAAATCAAGCTCTTTGGCCCCCGCTGGAAGTGAAACCAAAAGAGATGTCAGAAGAAACGAAAGACAACTACGGGAAACAACAGAGCGACAAAATAATGTGGTCTGTGGAAGCAAGCGCATAAGCTACTCTCCTAAAATTTGAATTCGTAGAGCACAAAACTGGCTCCGAGATCTTTGTACACAATTCCACGAAAGTTCATCAACGGCTAGTGTACTTTTTCACAAGATAAACCGTCAGGCCTAACGCTCGCGGAGATTCGTCTATTTTTTTACCCGAAAATTCGATAAAACGCTGTTCTGCTAACGGACCTCTAAGAAGTCACAAAAATAAAATTCCTGGATTGCGTTCGGGAGTAGTACATAGTGAGATGTAGGGCATCACGTGTGTCTGTTATTCACCACCAGAGGGAAACTCACTATGACAATTCACCGGTTCAAGGCTTTTGCTGCTACCTTTCTTGCCTTTTCACTTGTCCTCTTCGCATCAGGTTGCGGCGGAGGCAGTAACGACGACAGAAGTCCAATTGATTTTACAAATGGAGCAACTCTGTCTGGAAGTATCGACGGGGCACCATTCAAAATCGCTGTGCCACCAGCGGATCAATGGAATGGAATTTTACTTATGCACGTACATGGCTACAGAGATAGGGCCAGAACCGAAAACGAAAAGGATAATAGAGTCGCTGAGGCCGCTCCAGGAGGAGAAGCGACAGAACAAGCGCTCGTAGCTCAGGGGTTTGCCGTTGCTGGTTCTGCCTTTAGTAGAAACGGTTGGGCGGTTGAAGAGGGGCTGGTTGACACCGTTAACCTGACGGAATATTTCAAGCAGAGATTTGCTCCTCCACAAGCGACTGTACTTCTCGGAGTTTCAATGGGGTCAGTAATAGCCCTCAAGAGCATCGAACTTTTCCCTGATCTTTACCAGGCAGTTATCGGCTTATGCTCTGTTGGGGGAGGTGCTACCAGAAACTTTGACTTAGCCTTAGGCGTACTCCTCGCGTACGATATTATATACGGACTTCCCGAAAATTTTGGATTCCCTGCTGGAATCTCCTCAAACTTCGACTTCGATAATGATTTTGCTGCAGAGATTCTGCAACAGACTCAGGTTCCAGAAGGACAGGTAGGGCTGGAGTTCATCCGCCTTGTAAGCAATATTACGTCGGAAGCGTTCGCCAAGGATCTCTTTAGCTTATTCTTTTTTGCGACAGAGGCTCTTTCCGAGCTTATCGATCGAGCCGGCGGCTCTCCTATTCAAAATCTGAATGCTTCCTATTCGATTCCAGACATAGCTCGAATCCAACTCGAGGCACTAGGATTTCCCGCGGGTCAAATCGTAGCTGGCATGAATCAAGGAACCGTGTTCCCAGCAAACCCAGACTCTCGATCGTACCTCGTAGACAATGCTGACTTTAGTGGGAACCATAACGCCCCTGTTCTCCTCATGCATACCATTCATGATGGTTTCGTACTTCCTGCAAACCAAGAGGCGTATATTGACCTCCTTTCTTCGCAGGGAAGAGGTGCTCAGGTGTTCGGCACATACGTTGACAGTGTAGGTCACTGTAACTTTACAGGGAGCC
The DNA here is from genome assembly GCA_009926305.1 of bacterium. Taxonomy (NCBI): domain Bacteria; species bacterium. Next base: position 1,646 of record RFPC01000087.1, on the reverse strand, counting down.
AGATTGGAGCTTCCATCGCGGCAATGGGTAAGTGGCTTGCAGCTGGGATACGCCCAACGGCAGCTGACTTTCCTGAAGCACTCGGGTTTGATAACAACCACACACCTGCTCCGTTCCCTTATTAGAGAGCAGGGAACGACGAAGCGACCATTGGCTGAAAAGGTGATATCAGTTAATGGTCGCTGAGTCGCAACTCAGACACTTCTTCCTTCTCGAACTCACCTCAGAAAAATTCAGGAAGTGACATCTATCCCCTCTTTGCAACCTATCCCCTCTTTTTAACCTGTCCTATCCTGCATGTAACTCACGTAACCGACTCCATCTTACTCTTTTCTTCGGCTTACCCTGTAAGCATTCCTCAACACCTACAACCATTGAGATATGCAAGTCTTACCGGATGATGTGGAAAAATTAAGCCGTGGGAGAGCCAGTCAGGCAAAGATTGGCTCCAGAGCGACCCCGCATCACCTGCGTGCTCACGAACGCGAAAAGTTTGAGGTAGCGAAGCGCTCAGGATTTCTTGCCCTAAAGTCAAACGATAGAATCAACCTAAAAAATATCTATGAAAAGTGGTGCTGTGCCCAGGGGGTTCTTGCTGTGATTCTAGACAGGAGCAAGGGCGATACCCCGACTCTTACCCTCAGCACCCCTCTGGCGAATAGTGGAGAGTTACTAGCGCCCCAGCACTTGAAACAATTTGATGAGGTACGAGGTGCCCTAAGCAACTGTTATCCTGCATGGGAAGGATTTCACAGAGAACTCGAAAGCCAAGCTCGGCTCAGTATTCCCCTTGAGACAACTCCACGGGAGTTTGCTTTACAGGTTAAACAGCTGCTTCGCTGCCGATGAATTCACAAAGTTATGTTTATACAGTCAGCTGATTATGATCGCTTCTTGTCTTGCATGAGCACAAACGGCTGAGCAATCGTGCAAGTAAACTCTCGGGTTCTATCCTCCTCCCACTCCGCTAACTGCTCAGCTGATGGTTTTGAGAGCTTGCCATTCGCTATCCATTCCTTCACTAAGGATGTATCGTCTCGGGCCACTGCCTTAGCGCTCTCGTTCAGATCAAGGTCAGGCGAAACCACAATAAGAGCATCTCGCTCAAGGTGCGGAGCGAGATGATGCCACGCAACATCTGCTATCTCTGGCTTCCGGTCTTCGGAGGATTGATTCATCATTCCGAGAGAGTAATACAACAACTCCCCCCATTCAAATCTTCATCCAGACGAGCGTGCTCGACACACAAAATAGAGCCTTTCTGACTTCGAAGCTGAAGGCCTCTCTCGCTCAAAGTCACGAACCGTAACAACCTGAAAAAAGGGGTGAAGCAGCTCTCTGACCTTTGCCGCTGGATACGCAGCCTCTGGAATAACCTCCTCAATCAGACGAAACTGTTCCTCGGCTAACGGATGAAACAATCTGGCATGCCAATCAAAAGTGTTTTTCCCACGCTTTGTCACATTCAGGATGTAAGTGCTCTCTTCAAATTCATGAACGACAGGCGGTTGAGCCGCTAAGCGGCTCAACTTCTGAGGTGTATTGATATCAAAAATAAATATTCCACCGGTCATCAGATGTTTGTAAACGGAGCGAAAGACCCTTTGCCAATCATGAAGAGTCGTCAGGTGGTTAATCGAGTCATA
>RFPC01000086.1 GCA_009926305.1 bacterium | reverse complement strand
TTCCCGCTAAACGCGGACTACATCAAACCAGAGATGAAACTGAAAATATTAAGCATGCTCCGATACCCACAGATGAAAAAAGAGGAAACCTCTGTGGGGTCGTAGAGCTGGGTCTTGATGTGCCCAAAGAGATTGAAGATCAAGACGCTGAGGAATTTGTTCAATTTCTAAAAATCGTAGAGCGATATGCCAATAAGTTCTCTTTTAAGTCTAGCCACAGAGCAGAGCTTCGAGAAGAGCTTTTTTCCATGGGTGCTATCGCACTTGTCGAAGCTTTTCCGCGCTATAAATCGTTCTCTGAAATACATCGAAGGAGAGCAATCTCTTTGCGAATTAGAGGAGAAATGCTTGATTACCTTGCAAGCCGAGGAAAAAAGCCAGAGGCGCTTGAACTGTTCGAGGGAAAATTCACTGGATCAAAACGTTCTGGGCCAGAGTACTGCCATATCCTTATGGAAATTCGAAGAAAGCTCGAGCGTGGTTTTGAAGAGCTGAATTTGCAAGAACGAGCAATCTTGAAGAATTTCCTAACAGGACAAGTGCCCGAAGAGATCAGTAAGATCTCTGCTTCGAGTCGGAGTAAAATAAAACAAAAAGCATTTAAAAAATTGAGGAAGTACGTCTCTCTTCATTTTGAATTGAATGAATTACTTGATTTTATTGCGGAGTAGAGGGTTTAAAAAGAGCTGCATCTGATAGTTTCATTCAGATGCAGCTCTTTTTCGTTGTATGCAGTGTATTTATTGTATTCAGTGTATTGATTATATGCAGTGGGCCTCAGTCAGGCCTCGCCTTAGGCGGCGCATTTAAAGGCAACTTCTGGCAGATCACCTATCAGTGACTCAACTGAATCAGTTCGAATCCTCCAATCACCCCCCACTTTTCTTCCCACAAGAGCGCCTGTCTCTATGAGAATGTACACCTTGGCGCGTTGAATTCTTAGTAGGCCTGCAACTTCACTAACGGTAAGAAGAATTGGCTTTTTCATGATATTTGTCCTCCTTGCGTCTATTTCAGTATCTCTTTCAATAGTAATACGCCCTCAATAAGTCGCACTTTCCTCCTTTTTTATGTTTCTTCCCGAAATAAAGCGATCTTCATTCAAGACACTGAAGATATGAAACTATGAGAATCATGAGTCTATCTCAGATAGAGCACCGTGCGGTGTAGCATGGGTATGAAAGGAAGAGGTATCGGATCTCGGGAGTAAGAAGGGATGTACAGTGTAAGAAGGAATATGCAGTGTAAGAGAGCGAGAGATGAAGTTCAGGAGGAGGAAGTAAAGGAGTCTTCTAAAGCTCGGTCTTAAAACATTCTCGATAGCTTCGAGGGAGCTTTCTGCCGTTTTTAACCTCCCAACACGCACTAATAAGGCACTCAGCTTCAGTATCGTTCAGGGCATACAGCAGTTTAATATCTTCTTTTATGGTCGGTGCATTTTTTAGTTCAAAGAGCGAGTAGTCTTCTAATATAGCGAAGAATACTTCATCGATATTCGGTAGGTGCGGCGTTTCAGTGTTCATTGTACGGCTGATAAAAAAATCTTATAACAGGCGCTTTTTTCTAAGATACGAAAAGAGCTCCATACATTAGTGATAATAGGTGAGGTAGCAGAAAGCAATATGATGAGTGTCAGAACCATTAAAAACATTAGCCTTTGCCTGCTCATTTAGGAGAAATCTTACTGCCTCGGTTTCTCCTGCCTAATCCCTTCATACTACGTAACCAAAAGAGGAGAATTTCCACATTTTTCTAAGAAATTTCGGTTTTTTGAATAATGTGAGAATTGCGAGCTTCTTCAACGGGTTAATGAGCTGTTGCTCATCTCACTCGGATGCTGCTCCTCCTCACCCTCTGCCTGTAATCGTGTAAGTACTGACAAATCTTCAAGAGTGCTCATATCTTGGGAAATCTCAGTGTTTCCAGCAGCAATATCTCGAAGAAGTCGCCGCATGATTTTACCGCTGCGTGTTTTTGGTAATGCTTCAGTAAATCGAATCATGTCGGGTTTAGCGATACTTCCAATCTCTTTGGCTACGTGCTCACGAAGAGTGGCAATAAGTGCATCATCCCCATGACACTTGGGCTCTAGGGTCACAAAGGCAGCGATTCCTGTACCTTTGATCTCGTGCGGTATTCCAACCACGGCGGCTTCAACCACGGAAGGGTGTGCGACAAGCGCAGACTCAACTTCCATTGTTCCGAGGCGGTGTCCTGACACATTGATAACATCATCAATCCGTCCCATAACCCAGAAATTTCCATCATCATCTCTTCGGGCTCCGTCGCCGGCTGTATATACAGGCGAGCCGTCAATCGTTACCGTTGACCAGTAGGTATTAATAAATCGCTCTCTATCGCCGAACACCCCGCGAAGCATTCCGGGCCATGGCTTTCGAATGACGAGGAGGCCGCCAGTATTCGGCGGTGTTTCATTCCCCTCTGTATCAACGACAGCAGCATCAACCCCAAAAAAGGGAAGTGAGCATGACCCAGGCTTTGTTGGGGTAGCGCCTGGGAGTGGAGTAATAACGTGTCCTCCCGTTTCAGTCTGCCAGTAGGTATCAACGATTGGGCACCGATCATTGCCAATAACTGAGCGGTACCACATCCATGCCTCTGGATTAATTGGCTCACCGACAGTTCCAAGCACTTGTAGCGAAGAGAGGTCGTGTTTTTTCGGATGTTCACTTCCCCACTTCATGAAGGCGCGGATTGCAGTTGGTGCGGTATAGAACTGGGTGACTTTGTGGCGTTCGATGATATCCCAGAATCGGTCTTCGGCTGGGAAGTTCGGCGCTCCTTCGTACATGAGCGTTGGAACTCGGTTAGCAAGAATCCCATAGATAATATAGCTGTGTCCCGTGATCCAGCCGATATCAGCCGTGCACCAATACACCTGATTCGCATCAGGAATGAGGTTAAAGACGTACTTCGCCGAGAGGTACGTATGTACCATATACCCCCCGATGGTGTGTTGAATGCCTTTAGGCTTTCCGGTTGATCCAGAAGTATAGAGCAGAAAAGACATATCTTCAGAGTCAAGAGGCTCTGCTGGACAGTCATCAGACGCACTCTCCATCAGAGAGTCCCACGTAACGTCTTGTTCAAACGAGTGCTTTACCCGATTGCCACACCTTTTTACATAAATAACTTTCTCAACAATCGGTTGTTCAAGCAGAAAGATCGCTTCATCGACTTTTTCCTTGAGGGGAATAGTTTGTCCTCGACGATTGAGTCCATCGGCAGTGATGATAATCCGTGATTTTGCATCATCCACTCGGTCTGCAATCGCTTGGGCCGAGAAGCCACCAAAGATTACCGAATGAGCCACTCCGATACGAGCGCAGGCTAAGAGGGCAACAGCGAGTTCCGGTACCATTCCCATATAGATGGTAATAACATCTCCTTTTTTTGCACCCATCTCTTTTAGAGCATTCCCGAGTTTTGCGGTTTCTCGCTGCAGGTCTCGATAGGTAATTCGGCGAATTTCTGGAGTGCCATTTTTTAACGGCTCTCCCTCCCAGATAATGGCGGTTTCCTCTCCGAATCCGTTTTCAACGTGCCTATCAACACAGTTGTAGCAGAGGTTGGTTTTTCCGCCGGCGAACCAGTGTGCATCAGGTGCTGAGAAAGAACAGGCTTTTGTCCATGGAGTAAACCAGGTGAGTTCTTTCGTCATTTCACGGTAAAAAGTGTCAGGATCTTGGAGTGATTGTTCGTGAAGACGATGATACTCATCAAGCGAGTTGATGAGCCATCGTTGTGTGCCTGCTATTTCAGGAGAAGAGGGTGAGAATGTTCGTTCTTCGTGTAAGACGGATTCGATCGTGTTGTTGCTCATGGTGTATCTCCGACGGTAATGAAATAAGTCTTGTATACGAAGAGCCGAGAATCAATATGATTCTTATGGAGAGTTACGAGTGGAAAAGGATCAGGCCATAGAGATTTCTCCTGCCCTTGGCTCTCTGGAAAGTCTCTTTCTCATGAACGACAGAAAGGATGCTCTGCGTGTTGCTGATAAGCGTTGTTGTGTCTGCGCTACTTTTTGGGCGTTGTAGCGTCAATACTCGCTCCATGTCTCTGAAGTATCTTCTTCCTATGTTGAGAGTCTATGGAGCATGATACACTCTCGGTATGAGTCTTATTGCAGTATCGAATCCATCTTACGCTCTTTCCCCTCAGCATCTTTCCTTACACTTCTGGAGCTGGATGCTCTTAGCCCTATGCTACTTTAGCCCCCTTAGCGCCGCCCATGCACATCCCGTTACCTTTCAAGACGGCAGTGCACTTTTCCTCAAATATCAACCGAAGCTCTCAGGAACAGAATTCAATTACTCTTATACACCTCGTAGTGCACTTGGTGTTACTCATGTGAGATTTAAAAGAAATGCTCATGAAACAGAGCACTACCTGATTCCAAAGTGGAATACGCTTTACCAGCGGTGGAATAAACCAAGCTCGCAAGCGAACATTTACCTCTCTGCAGGAATGGGCGCGTTTCATCAAGATGATGGAGATAGTGGCGGCGCTCTTTTGGGAAGCTTGCAAGCTGATTGGGAGTCTCGGAGATACTATACGCAGTTTAATGCAGACCTTATTCAAGCTGAGGGCGATAATGATCTTCATCACTTTCGTGCACGAGTTGGAGTGGCACCATCTCTTGCGGCTTTTGATGAAATTCAAACGTTTCTCATAGCACAGGTGAGTTACTTGCCAGAACGTGCAGAAGCATTTCAAGTAGGTCCAGTCCTAAGGGCATTCTATGGTCGTTACCTATTTGAAATCGGCACGACACAAGATGGAGAATTTGTCGGAACTGCAATGATTCATTTTTAAGGAGAAAGAGAATATGTCTCGAATACTCATCGTTCTGGTCGCTATATTTCTTATGGTAGCGGAAGCTAATGCAAAAGATGTTCGAGTAACAGTCAACGGAATGGTCTGTTCACTGTGCGCTCATGGGCTGAATAAAAAGTTTTTAGAGCATGAAAGTGTTGAAAAAGTAGAAATTCGATTTGATGAAAAGCTCGTTGTTCTTTCCCTAAAAGAGGGTGCCAAAATAGAGGATGATGAGGTTCAACAGATTGTAGAATGGGCCGGCTACGAGGCCGCATCCATAGTACGAGAGGATAAGGAGTAGACCGCGTTCACCCAAGAATCAGCCATTTTTCTTCGCTGAAGATGTCGTTCCAGATTCGCTTCCCGAGGAAGTGGAATTTGTGAATTATACGCTTTTTCCAGATTTCGGTAGTAAAAACAAACTATTATAGCTGTGTTTTTTTTGTGTATCCCCGTGATTTCTCATAAAATTACGAGAGAGATATTCCCCTTGAGAGAGCAGTTTTCAGAGAAATATGGAGCTTTTGAATACCAGTAATTATTCGCCGGAAGATTCCTCAGATGAGGAGCTGTGCTCTCGTGATCTCTCCGCAGCAGATAGCAGCAGCACCTCCCCGCTGGCTGAACGACACCTCCCCCCTTTATCCTCGAAGCCTCCGTTTGCTGTCCAGCGTATTGCCACCTCTTTGGAGCTTCAGGCTCTGTTACCGAAGTTAGAGCATGCTCCTCTGTTTTCACTCGATATGAAAACATCGGGCTTACAAATTTCGCTTCCAGAAGATTCAGATAGCTGGCAAAAAAGTATTCAAAGAGGAAACGGAGAAACCTTCCTGATTGACATTCATGCCCTGCAGGAAGAGTCCGAGCAAGCTGGTTCTCCTGCAGGTATACTGGCTCCTGTTCAACCTATTCTTGAAGACTCAGAGAAGTTAAAAATTGTTCACGATGCTTCTTTTGAGAAGGAGCAGTTTAAAAAATTGGATATCCAGCTCGACGGTATAAGAGACCTTATGCCAATCATAAAAATGATGCGTCCTAATTTAAAGTCGTACTCATTACAGACGTCAGCACTGGAATTTCTCGGAGAGGTGATTCATCAGAAAGAGCAGGGCAGGGATTCGGCTGCACGTCCACGCTCAACATATCAAGCGGAGTATGCTCCTCGTGATTCTGAAATGGTGTTGCGCATTTACGAAAAGACGAGATCGATTGAATTGAGAGCCACTCCGCCCCAGCGAATGCTAATTTCAACGTTACTGAAGCGGCTTGGAGAGGCAAAACAAGAGCGTTCAGAGCTCTTCAATGATACGGAGTTGAAAGAGCATCTGAAGAGCCTTCAAGAAGAAGTCAAAGCGGCTAAATCGCGGTTACTGAATGTTTTAACCGCTGAAGCAAGGAGTGGGGTCGTTGATAATTATAGCGGGCCACTTGGAATAGCGAGCCAGAGCCCTTTTAACATTGAAATCGCTGATATTTCAAAACTGAAGAGTCTTCTGCCTGAAATAGCCCCAAAAGTCATAGAAGAGAAGGTAAGGAAAGAGGATCTGCGAGACGCCTTACTGCGGCAGGGGCGAGGACAGGAGAAGAATGTAGAAAGAATATGGAATGAGATTCATGAGGATACGGGGAAGCACTCTCTGCCGACCTTTCAGATTACTACCTTTAGAGATCAGGAGACTCCTTCGAGTGAGACTCTTAGCCTTCAAGGGGATTCTGCTCTTTCAAGAAAACTCCAGCAAATTGAAAAGGAGGACTCAAAAGAGGCGCTTCTAGAAATTCTTCGTAATGCCGAATTAGAGCAACTGCAACTCATCCGAGAGGCAGGCTACGGACTGAAGCTCGCTTTTGTTGAGACTAAAATCCATAAGTACTCTGAACGGATATGCGATCGACTTCTTGAGCTAACGGACGGTGCCTCCTCTGGAGGATATCGAGGCAAAAACGGAAATGTTACTTTCTCATCCCGAGCCTTGAGGAAGTTAAAGGCAAGCTATTTTCGAGAGCACTACCCTGAACTCGCGGACCACTGTATTCGCGAGCACGTATCGAAGAAGACCCTTCATGAAGTGCTACTGGCCGATGGGCGGACGCGAACAGAAAGCGAGAGTATTATTCACAAAGTCTTTCAATCCATACCAAAAGAGTATCCTCCTAAAATCACCATTCGTCCCAATTATGGTGAAGATCTCGGCAGTACTACTGATTAAACACCGCTGGAGCGATATCAATCTCTCCCTTGCTTTTTAGGTGAGCAAGCAGTCCTACCTCAAGTAAGCGAGCAATTTTCTGGGAGCTTTGCTGCTTGAGTGCATCCTGCTGCTCACTAAAGATAGATTGATTTGGCGGAGTCGTCTTGTTCACTTGGATAATATACTGAGTTCCGTTGATATCAAGCGGACTGGACGCGAGTATCCCAGCTTCTGTTTGAGAGACAAGGGCCTCTTGCACAGCCGGTTCTGTGAATGGAAGCTCGCGGAGTTCTTGCGCTTTTTTGTCAGAGTATTTTTTTACGGAAAAGCCTCTCTCTTTTAAAATGTTTTCACTTAGGGTCTCTCCATTTTCTCCTACCAATGCGCCAGTCGTTTCAATGGCTATTTGTCTGGCGAGTGCTGGTGCTTCAGCGGTGCGATATTGTTCGATGACCTTTTCCCGTACGTCATCGAAGGCTGGGAGTTCTAATTCTCGGTATTCATCAATAAATACGAGGGCAAGCTCAGTACCGACATCGACAAGTAAGCGTTCTTCTCCAAGTTGCTCTAGCGCTTCTTTCACGATAGCTCGTATTGATGGAGTTGTTGCATCCTGTAGCGAAGTCAGCTTTTCAAGTTTTTCGATCTTGAGTTGCTCATTTTTAACGAGCTCTTCTAGTGAAGTATTGCCCTCTTGCCACGTTTCAAAGAGTGTTCGAGCCTTTTCTGCTGCATAGATGGGAGCATCAGTAAGACGAATACTTTCCTCGATTTGTTCACGAACTTCATCCAGTGGCTTCACCGAGTCATCCTTTCGCTCAAGTATTTCCACGAGCCGAATTTGTTTCGGTGTTGCAACGCGAGTTATGGTATTAAGAGGAGACTCGTCTGAGAAAATAGCGGAGTCAAATTCGATGCCCTGCGTTCCACGAGCTATCCACTCAGACGCTTCCCCCTTGAGAGAATCCTGGGAATATTCCTTCGCAATCTTTAAGAAGTCGTCTCCGTTCGCTAGTCGCTCCACCAGTTCGTCAGCGATTCCTTCAGTTTTTAATTGTTCAGAGATATCTCCTTCTTTCAGTGGAAGTACGATTTCCCGTATGCGTGCCGCAGCAGGGATACGAAATTCCCGTTCATGATCGAGGTAATACGCCTCAACGTCTTCTTCAAGAATAGCGACACCTTTTCGGTAGGATTCAGCAGGAAATCGCACGTAGGTAGCCCGAATTCGAGCTGGAATCTCATAATCAATTTGATTCTCGTAAAAGAATTGCTCAAGAACCTCATCTTCAGGAATCTCTACTTTTGCTCTGACTGCCTCCGGTGAAAGCGAGAAGGAACTCACCGTGTAGAGAGTCTCTTTCTGACGAAAAATCTGTTCCGCAAGTTGTTCTGGGGGAAATAAGCTCACATGCCTCATGAGCCCTCGCAGTTGTAGCGAAAGGGTTTCCGTAGCCAAACGATTTTCAAAAGCTGGTGCTGTTGTCTGGATCTGTCGGAGGAGAAGTTGATACTTTTCCATTGAGAAGTTGCCCTGAAAAAGCTGCGCAAGAAGATTGCGGACAAACTGTTTTCCTGGCGCCATCCCTTCTTCGGTTACTGCCTGATGAAGTAAGTTTTCATTGATGATTTCATCTACAACTTGTTGTTGAAGCCCCTTGAGAAGTTGTCCTGCAAACTGACGATAGTTCTCTCCTAAGGCCCGTTCAATTTGCATCTCTCTTTCTCGAGTTCGTCGTTTTAACTCTTCATGTCCAACTTCGGATTCGTTGATCTTAATAGCGTATGTTTGTTGAGGGCCTCCTCCAACATCCACTCCAAGGAAGAGCATCGATATGCCGATTATGGTTATAAAAAATATTCCTATGACGGAGCGATAATATCGGTGTGCAAATTGAAGCATATGCTAATTCCTTTCCTCGGATACGAGCCTTGAGAATGTCATACGGTATGCTCGCCCTATTGTATTCCTTCTACAAGAGTTGAACATACCGACTTTTCTCCTCTGGGTGAAGATGTGTTGCGAATCTCCAGATGACTTCTTCTGGTAGTGTTTTCAAGACTTCAAGGGCTGTTTGGCAGCAGTCTGGAGTGGTCAGAATTGAAATAAGTCCACGAGACTGTTCCAGGGTTCTGATAGTGCCGATGCCTTCATATGACTCAAAAAGCGCCTGAAAAAATACGATTTGAGAGCGCTCAACGTCAAGCAGTAGCGTTACGGAGGACTCCTCTACAAGAAGCGCCTCTAAGGGGATTTC
>RFPC01000085.1 GCA_009926305.1 bacterium | reverse complement strand
CCCCCGCCGATAGCGAAACCCGTCTTCGTGCAGCAGAAGCAAAGCTCTTTGCTACAGACACTGCCATGAAAATCACCACTGAAGCCGTTCAATTACACGGAGCCATGGGATACATGAAGGAAACAGGCGTTGAGCAACTCATGCGAGATGCAAAAATGCTCCAAATTGTAGAAGGCGCCAATGAGATTCAACGGGGAATAATCGCTCGTGGGGTTCTCGAATAGCCGCTTTGTCCGACCCAGTCTGCTTTCCATCACCAAAGACTCTTTGGCGGGAGAGCATAAGCCAAAGGATATCATCTCGTTATAAGCGCGAGACGAACAAAAAGGTTCGTTCTTACCGTTTCTTTTATCGTGCAGGATCGCTATTCTTCGGTGTATGCAAGAACAGATTCAAACCATCAGTAAAGAATTTCAGTCAGCTCTGACAAAAATAAAAGACGTGAAGGAGATGACCGCCCTGAAACAGGAGTTTCTTGGGAAGAAGGGTTCGGTATCATCCTTAATGTCACAACTCAAAGATCTTGAACCAGAAACACGGAAAGCAATTGGAGGACAACTCCATGCTCTACGACAAGAGATTGAATCGGAGCTAAACTCATTTCGCCAACAACTCGAGCGAAATCAGGTGAATGAAAAATTGCAAGCCTCTTGGGAGGATCCGTCAAGCCGAGGCTCCTTGTTTGACCAAGGAGTCAGTGAGGCTGGCCTTCACCCAATGAGTCAGATTCTCAATGAAGTATTAGAAATCTTTACAAGCATGGGGTTTGAAGTCCTCGATGGCCCTCATATCGAAGACGACTTCCACAACTTTACCGCACTGAACATCCCTGACTCGCATCCAGCCAGAGATCTGCAAGACACGTTTTGGTTTGAGGATGGAAAACACTTACTGCGCACTCACACCAGCGGACTTCAAATCCGGGGAATGAAAGATCGCACGCCCCCCGTGAAATTCATCGGACCTGGGCAAGTATTCAGGTGCGAGCGAACTGACCAGTGGCACGACTTCTCCTTCTTTCAACTCGAAGGGCTTCTCATTGATAAAGGAATTTCGGTTGCTCACCTGCTCTACTTTGCCAAAACGCTCTTCGAAGAGATTTTCCGCTCAGAAGTTGAAATCAGAACTCGTCCAAGTTACTTCCCGTTCGTGGAACCCGGCCTTGAAATCGATATGCGTCGAGATGGAGGAAAATGGGTTGAGATGCTCGGCTCTGGAATGATTCACCCACGCGTTTTAACACATATGGGGGTAGACCCAGATGAATACAGTGGGTTTGCTTTCGGCCTCGGACTCGACCGTCTCCTGCTGATGCGATACGGAGTAGAAGATATCCGTCACTTACGCTCTGGAGACCTCCGATTCGTCAAACAGTTCGCCACCTACAAAGCCGGAGGTGCCACATGTTAGTTTCTGCAAACTGGCTCCAAGATTTCCTCTCTGAACCATTCACGGAATCAGAGCGCGCACACCTTGGAGACACCCTTACACTCCATACCGCTGAAGTCGATGCTGTGAGCGAGCGAGGGGGTCACCTTGCCCAAATCTCAGTGGCGCTTATCGAAGCGATTGAGCCACATCCTGAGGCTGATAAATTGCAGCTTGCAACGGTCCGCATCAATGATGAGAACGCGGTCCAGCGAGTTGTATGTGGCGCACCTAATATAACAGTCGGAATGAAGGTTCCGTATGCACCACTCGGAACGTCTTTCCCGAACGGACTGACCCTTGAACCAAAGAAAATTCGAGGCGTTATTTCAGAGGGAATGTTGTGCTCAGCGGCTGAGCTAGAGGTTGGCGATGATCATTCTGGTATTCTTGCACTCCCAGAGGATGCTCCGATTGGGAGAACGATGACTGAGCACTTCAATGTTGAGTCCGACCTAGTCGTTGATATCGACAACAAGGCAATTACTCACCGACCAGATCTGTGGGGGCATATGGGAATTGCCCGTGAGTGCGGGGCGCTTCTCAATAAGGGCTTCAAAGCAGATCGGTTTGGGAGCGAGTGGCAAGCCAAAATGGATGGGCAAATGCAGAATGATAGCCCTTCGCCCATCGGTGTAGCTGTGAAAGATGGCACCTGTTGCACTGGATACTTCGGGCTCTCGGTAGATAATGTGAAGGTTGAGCCCAGCCCTCAGTGGATGCAAGAGCGACTGCTTGCCGTAGGACTACGTCCAATCAATAACCTCGTTGATATCGGCAACTATGTAATGCTTGAAGTAGGTGGCCCCGTCCACATCTTTGATCGCACGAAGATCTCTGGCGGCAAGATTCAGATTCGGCAAGCAGAAGAAGGCGAAAAACTCCTGCTGTTAGATGAGACAGAGGCGTTGCTGACTCCAGAAGATACCGTTGTTGCTGATACAGAAAAAGCGCTCGTGGTAGCTGGTATCATGGGTGGGGAAGAAAGTGGTGTTACTGAAAACACGACTGAAATATTCATCGAGGCAGCCACTTGGGAAAGAACTCCTATCCGAAAAAGCTCAACACGTATTGGCGTTCGGACTGACTCCTCGAATCGATTCGAAAAAGGTCTCGATCCACATCTGATGAGAACGACAATTCTTCGAACGCTCGAGCTTGTTCAAGAACTGTGCCCGGGAGCTCATGTCGTCGGCCGGCTTGAGTATGATGGAGAAAATCTAGATGAGCTCAAGGCTCCGACTGTTCCCTGCTCTGTGACGCAAATTAATGGGCTACTTGGCACTCACTACACTCAAGAAGAGATCATACAGACACTTCAAGGCCTCGAATTTTGCGTTTCATCGGATGATGAAAAAATGACGGTGAGTATTCCCTCCTTTAGAGCAACAAGAGAGTTCACATACATGGCGGACGTTGCAGAAGAAGTAGGAAGGATTCGAGGGTACGGAAGCATAACGCCGGTGTCTCCGAAACTACCAGTAACACCCGTACGTCGTCTTCCAGTTCATCAGATAGAAAAAAAGATTGCTGACTTCCTTCCTCTACACGGGAGGTTCCTTGAAGTTCAAACGTACCCCCTCATCGGAGAAAAGGGACTGGAGCAAACAGGCTGGAAATCGGCTGACCCGCTTCTCCTCAAAAACCCCCTTTCAGTAGAACAGGATCGAATGCGACCCTCGCTGATCCCCTTAATCCTCCTTGCAATGCGAGAGAATGCAAAACATTTCGAAAGCTTTCGTCTTTTTGAGATCGGACGGTCGTATCACAGCGCCACAAAGGACGGCGGATACGCTGAGGAGCAGAGGGAGCTCTGTCTCGGAATTTATTCTGAGAACACCAAAGTGAATCCTTTCCGTGCACTTGTTGATGTCATGGAGCCTCTTTTTGAGCACCTGGGAGTAGCAGTTCAGTGCGTTGAAACAACAGAAAAGTTTCCCCATCCCCTAATTCCGCTGGACTGGGAGGGTCGGCATCCGTTTGCAACCCGCTCCTTCAATGGTTACGGCAAAACACTTGGAGAGGCCACAGAGGTCCATCCGCTCTTGCTCAAGTCGTTAAAGATTCGTGGACGAATCGCTCTCGGAGTCATTGCACTCGATCCAATTGCTGAACGCGTGAATAAGGTCTCGTACCCGTATGAGCCGCTGAGTCGATACCCATCTGCCGTATTTGACTGTACGGTAAGCGTGGCTCCGAGAAGTGAGTTAGAAGCACTGGCATCCGTCATGCGCAGATTTAAGGATAAGCGCGTGCTTGATCGTGCCATCGTGACAGAGTACTCCCCGTCTTCGGAGGAGCGGTATGTGACGGTTCGGTTCCGATTTGGAAGTAAGAGCGAAACGCTCTCTGGGGACGACATTAAGTCCCTAGAGAACAAGGCAATCGCCCACTTAGAAAAACATGGATACTCCTTGAAAATGGGGTAACGTATTGAAAGATTTTTTCTTTTCCAATAACGCGACGTAATTTTGCTTGCCTGAGATGCAAAATCTTTGAATAAGGCGTTCAAAACGGTTTTACTATACAGAGGAATGTATGTAACCCCGAGATGAATAGCATCTGAAGTAGTCATGTTCGATAACCAGTCGCCGAGCGAGAGCAGTAGCACTCCTGAAACCATTGATGATATTCAGGCTCTTAAACCACCTTCTCGATGGTCAGACGGAATTGCAGCGTTCCAAAACCTAGCCTATGGGATTTCTGAAAAGTTTGTCCGTGCTATTTATCTGCATGAAGCTACGCATGAACTTGAAATTCAGAATCTTCATGAGGGAGGTGCCCGTACTTCTTTCTCGAAGTTCACTCTCACGGAATCAAGCTTTAAGAATCTTTACTCTGAAATTGTGAAGCAAGTGCGGAGTCCGTATTCAAACCTTCAAGGTAATAATCTTACCCAACTCACCTTTAAAAACCCTTCGGGGGAAACAGATGGCGTATACTGTATTGTAAGTCAACAAACAGGAATACAGCATTCTCCAAGTGGGAAAGGTGTATTTGAGTATCGAGTCCTTGCAGTAGCTGCTGTTCCGAGTGAAAAAGACATTCAATCTATTCACTCAAGTGCCTGGGCAAAAACTCCCTTCAACAGAAGTCAAGTGGCGCCTCCAACTGATGTGTCGCAACTCAAAGAGTTTCTTCAGAAAAGACTTTCTCAGCTCTCGACTTTTGCCAGTTTCAAACCACAATTTATCATCCACGAAGACCGTCGTGGCGACTATGTGGAAATCAGGGATATTACATCAGGCATCAAAGCCCAACAGATCATGAAATACATCGGGAAGAACTTTACGGATCTGGAGTGCCGCCGATTTGAATATCGATACAAAGATGCGCCAGATTCAGCTCCCACCTTCTGGTCGGTACATGTGAAATACCGAGGCGCCGATTCTAGCGGGACGGGCCACTTCTGATCACCAGAAGCGTCGGACAAAACGATCCGTTAAAGACTTGGAGTTGATCAGAAATCTTCCAATCAAAAGCTTGCTTCTCAATGATTTGAAATATGATATCTGTCGCCTGAGTGCAGCAAATCAATACGCTGCCCTTCTTTAGCACTCGATGAGCTTCGCTCAAGAATGATGTATACAGATTTTCAAGATCTTCCCTCTTTCCATGCGCTTCACCCCAGGGAGGATTCGTTAGGATTGCATCAATCGAGTCTTTCTTGAGTGGTATCTGTGCAGCACTTCCTTCGTAGATAGTGGTGCCATAGAAAAACGCAGCGCCCTTCTGTGTTTCTATATTTAATCGACATGCGTGAAGTGCATCCTGAGAAATATCCCCACCTATTAATGAAACATACGATGAGTCCTCCATTAGCTCACACAGCAACGTTCCACTACCACAAAATGGATCGAGAACTATGGGGCTTCTTTCGATTCCTCCTCTTGATTGTTCTCTTGCGAGAAGAGTCACCATCGCTGCGGCAATATTCGCATGAAGTGCACCTCTATAATCTGCCACTCGCCACGTCCGTGTAGAGAGTGGCTTCGGTGAGACACGAATGACGATGTCCCAACCATCGAGGGAGATCGAGCGTCTAATTCTAAAGAGTTGTTCTCCGGAATCTTCATTTTCTATAAGACTGCACCTCCGAGCGATCTCTTCTCGAAGATGTACTGCTTCCGAGGAAGTACTCCCTTTCATTCCAAATCGACACGTGTCTGATTCAAAGGGGGTGTTTGTGCGAATGTTCTCCACTGCTTCTTGAATAACGGTGAGTGCCTGATGACCCCTGAGGGCTGATGGGCGTTTACCTGGAACCGAAACTGCGATATGAGCTGAAGCTACGATCTTTAGAGAGAGCAACTTTGGGAGGTGGTGCACGTTATATGGGAATGAGAGCTTTCCCCGTTCCTGCATCGCAACTGGGGGCAGACGTGGAGCACTCGTTCAGTGCAAGGGGCTCAAGCCCAGGCAGTACTTCAAGCTCAAAATGACAAACTGGATTCACCCGAAAGGCTATATCACGTATAGTCGTGGCATGTCATCGAAGCTTGTACAACTAGACGCAGTTCAGTGGTTTATAGACCGCACTAATATCTGCTCACAGGACACAGAGGTCCTCATATATGGCGCCGAGGAGCACCCTCTTCTAGATTCCCTAGGAGTGAGTCGAGTCCGATTCATTCAGTCTGATTATCAAAAAGCTTCTATCCTCACGAAGCGAGGCTTTCAAGAAGACGACGGAGCATTCACTCCCGAGACTATTATCATTAATGGCGAGCGGTCGCGGAGCTATACTGAGCTTCTCATCTCAGAGGCTGCTCAACGAGTCTCTCCGAGTGGGCAGGTGCTTATCTGTTTAGGCTCTAAGAGTGGTGGGGATGCACTGGCAAAGCGGTGTGCGCAACATGTCGCAACGGAGATAGAGTCAAAGCATCGGTGTAAGCTCATCTTACTTTCTGCTGATCAAGCAAAGGCATTCAGCACTCATCTAGATCCCCTTCCCTCACCGCTTGTTGTTACGCATCGTGGAATACCCTTTACGACTCATCCTGCTCTTTTTAGTTGGCAAGAAGTTGATGAAGGCACGTTACTCCTTGAGGGTGTCCTGCAAGAGGTGGGAGCATGTGTGACAGGGATAGGCGCAGACTTTGGATGTGGCTGGGGAGCGTTGGGAGTGTCACTACTAAAAGAGCACCCAACGATTGAGAGTATAACTTTTGTTGATAGTGACCGGTGGGCAATCGAATCAGTTGAGAGCACCCTGAAGGCGGTGCACCTGCAGGCGCGGGGCCACACTGTGTGGGGAGATGTGAGCCAGTGGAAGGAGAGATCTTTTGACTGGATAGTATCGAATGTTCCGTATCATTCCGGAGGGGATACGGACTATTCAATGCAGCTTCATTTTGTGCGAGGTGTACTGAGAGGGCTTCGTCCGGGGGGTGTGGCCTTTTTACTCTGGCACCATTTA
Organism: bacterium; assembly: GCA_009926305.1. Lineage (NCBI taxonomy): Bacteria > bacterium. The sequence continues at coordinate 2,749 of RFPC01000085.1, read as the reverse complement.
AAAACTGAGCTCTTAGAGGGCTGTGAGGGAGTCACTTCGATAGAGGTGCTGGCACAGAGTCAGCCGTATTCAGTGTTGAAGTTACGTGGCCAATAGTCCCTATTGGAACTCTTTTTTGTTCATTGTCCCTTGAAAAAACCCCCATTCTCAGTAGATCTCTTGATCTCTCGTTCGAAGAGGCTAATAATCTCGCCTACTTCAATTCGAAGTGGTGGCTGTAGCTCAGTTGGTAGAGCCCTGGATTGTGATTCCAGTTGTCGCGGGTTCGAGCCCCGTCAGCCACCCCATCCGCCTCCTGAAGGAGGCGAGATGATCTCGCCGGAATCCCGTAGGGATGAGGCGGGCTCTTCATTTGTACAATAAATCTTCATTTGTACAATAAATTCGAAACTCTTCCTGAAAATTATCGATGAACATATCGATATGTTCTACGTTTACATCCTTGCAAGCCAAAGTAATCCAGGACGATTCTATGTTGGTTGTAGCTGTGACCTAAAGAGGCGTCTTGCACAACACAATCGTGGAGATTCAAAACATACAGCCAAATATCGTCCTTGGCGGTTGGTAAACTATATAGCTTTCTTGAGTAAGGAAAAGGCTGAGGCGTTCGAGGAGTATTTAAAATCCGGTGCTGGTCGTCGATTTCAACAACGGCATTTCGGTGAGTGAATTCAGCCCATCAATTCGAACGCTACCTCAAATCCGGCTCTGGCAGAGCATTCTCCAAGCGGCACTTCTAAAAGTTTACCTCCCGTATTCCTGCTTAAATCCGTAAACACGGGAGAGGTGTATCTACTGCTCTCCCCTCCGTACATAGAATCAATCGGTTAGCGAGTTCGCTGATGACGCCAAGATAAGGCACGTGCAATAAACGCTCGTTAAGTCACTGAGGAAGGAGTCAGGCAATAAAGATTACAAAGATGGTGGTACGTGATTACTGGGCGAAATATTTCTACTTTTTTTTCTTGAATACTTACTATCGTCCTCCGAGTTCTCTGGTATCTGCCCGCCACTCATCAGAATCCGCTAATAATTAACTAGCACCATCTTTCTTTTGCGGAATGATGATCGGATGAAGCCAAAACATGTAGATTCGAATAGAACTCGACACCTCTTTACCAAATAATTCCCACATATCAATAAGCTAATGCTATCCTGCAGGTGAGAATGAGACGACTGATTGAGGACGGAGTTTCCGATGATGTATCAATCTAACAATCCAGGTCCTAACAATTCAACGCAACTACAAACGAGACTTGAACCACTCCTAGAAGGCTATAAAGATTACCTGACAAATCAATGTAGAAAAATAGGCTTACCGAAAAACCTATTAAACATCGACGAACATCTCAAAGGACTTCGTGAGTTACCAGAAGCGTCCTCTTCATCCGGAGAAGGCTTGCACCTATTTGAAAATTCGGCTGGAGATCCTGAGGGATTTTGTACGATAGAGCTCGTCACGTTACCGCAAGCCAATAATAAAAAAGTTGCGTTTATCGACAATGTTTTCTTAGGAAAGAGCGCTAACCAACCAGAAGCGAACTTTGAAAGCTCACTGGCTCAGCACTGCAGAAACGTTATTAAACACGTCCCTGCTGAAGCCTCCTCCGTTAGTCTCGTGACGTTCTCAAGTGACAACAACAAAAAGAACGTCTACAAGTCACTTGGGGCTGGAGATGAGCCCCTCTGCATATGCCCGATACTAGAGCTAAGCGAAGCTAAGAAGATTACAGGTGACAAAGGGACTCCTCATCGCTACTCCGATGAGGCCTCCAAGAGCCTAGAAGCTGCTAGGGAGATAGCAAAGATTGTATATGACTACCGGAAAAGACGGACTGACAAAGCGATTAAGAACAACGCGCCCTATAAATGGCCTCAGCCAGATGAACAACACCTTACCAATCATGCAAACTATATTTATGACAGACTACTCGGTTGTCCCGATATCCCATCAACTATAGTAAAAGATAACCGCTCCGTTGTCGCGGCTGGAATTGGGGTTGCAAAGCCCGTACAGCTTAATTGGTCCTCCAAAGCACCACTTTCACTTGGAGCAAATGATCTTTCACTTAGTCTGGATGATTTCTACGTAAAGCTGGGTAAAGACTGGTCTGAATTTGGTCGCACTCTCTTTGCCGATATTATTAATCAAATCTCGAATAAAAAAGTTAAGTACGTTCAATTCGTTCAAAATGAATTCGACACCGAGTCGATAGAATTCGGTCGTGACATTGGTGCCAAGCCATGTGTTGAAATGTACAGCCTGCCATTTAAACGAACTTCCTCGTGAACTCTTACTTTTGAGTTGTCATCCCGAGAAACAGAAGCTGTCACCTGATGAAGATCTGGTGAACTACACTACAAAGGAGGGCAAGACGCATGATTTTATCGCCTTGGACTTTCTAGCGCTTCTGACATCACATATTCCGAATACCTACGAATCAATAACCCGCTACTACGGCTGGTACTAATGCCGTAAACGAGGGGAGCGTGCGAAGGTGGCTGTGAAGGAGGGGCTAAACGACCCTGAGCACACACCGGAAGAACCTTCAAGCAGTTGGGCACGGTGTATCAAGCGGGTGTATGAGATTAACCCGCTTGAGTGTCCACGCCCCCCAGTAATCAAGTACCACCATCTTTTTTTGATTAAACCGGGAACGCTCGGTATTCGCTCTCTCTTTTCAACTGTTTCGGTCAGACCTTATTCACAAAACGAAAAATCTGAGCAAGAAGATGCGAGCTCAATTGT
>RFPC01000084.1 GCA_009926305.1 bacterium | reverse complement strand
AATAGTGTCACCTATCTCTACCTCATCCAGTCCCGCAAGAAGAATAATATCACCAGCGCGCGCCGTTTCGAGTGGCTGAACTTGAGTCCCTGAATATGCTTGGAGCGAACTTACTTTTAGTGGCAAAGGAGTCCCTTCAGCGCCGATACGAACCAATGGATCTCGGGAACGCACCTCTCCATGTACGACTCTCCCTACAGCAAGCCGCCCGAGGTAGTCATTATAATCCAGATTTGCTACCAGCATCTGAAAGGGCTTGGAGATATCACCTCTAGGAGGGGGCATCGTTTCAAGAATCTGATCGAGGAGTAGCGAAAGGTTTCCATCTGCATCGTCTAACCTTCGCTTCGCGATTCCATCTCGTGCAACGAGGTATAAGACTGGAAACTCAATCTGCTCTTCAGTTGCATCAAGATCAATAAAAAGGTCATAAACTTCGTTTAACACTTCCTCTGGTCGAGCATCGGAACGATCAATTTTGTTTAAGCACACAATGACTTCAAGGTTTAATTCCAGAGCCTTCTTGAGGACAAAGCGTGTCTGAGGAAGAGGACCCTCTGCAGCATCAACTAATAGCACGACACCATCGACCATACTCAATGAGCGCTCAACCTCTCCACCAAAATCAGAGTGTCCCGGCGTATCAAGAATATTGATTTTCGTTCCCTTCCAATCGACCGAGCAGTTTTTTGCAGAGATAGTTATGCCTCGTTCACGCTCAAGATCCATACTATCCATTACTCGCTCTACTGCATCTTCTCCTCGCTGTAAGGCACCACTATGACGGAACAAATGATCTACAAGTGTAGTTTTACCGTGATCTACGTGCGCAATGATTGCGATATTTCGAATTGAAGCACCTTCAGTGAAATCTGACATAATACCTTTTGTAACAACACACTCCCGCTTTCCTTAAGAGCGGAATCTTTTAAACTCTTTTTCTCTCTGTGTAGGAATCTTTCCGAAACATGAACTCAGTACGGAAGAGCCCTTGTAAATACGGAATCAGGGATTCAAAGATAACCGTAAGGATGCCATAGACCTACAAAATGGTCACCCCTACGAACACCAGGCTCTCTTTCCCTCAATACTGCCGTGCGCACCAGAGGAGGATCACGATCAAAGGCGTATCCTCCCGAGATGCCTCGCCCACTCCTTATCCGCCCTAACTCCTTGTTATGCTTATATATATGTAAAAACTTCCTCTGACATGTCACCTACCCCAAAAATGGAGTCATAATAAAGCATATACAGGACTGACTGATGCGCAGTTCTCGACCCGTTTTTACTCCCGTTTTCGATATTTGGTTTTCTATTGGTGCTCATAGGGCTTCGGTCTCCTATCGTTGACTGTGAATGCTCTGGTTTCCATAGCATAGTTAATTGAGAGAAAATCAATGATGACATCTCTACTCTATTCAAAAAATGACTCATGGATATTACGAAGAAATATTCTTCTTGGGCTGAGTCTTCTGATAGCAGTAACTGCTGGAATATTTCTCCCGGAAATTCTAGGGATTAAACCGATACAGTCAGAACACGTTTCTCATACACTACAGGTACAGAGTCATAGAGTCGCTCGACAGGTATCGTCAAATACGATCGACGAACTTATCGCTACCTCGAAACCGAGCTCCATGAATACTCGAGAACAATATGATCCTCAAGATATTGGGGTTCAGACAACTCCCATGGCAGTGTCTTCAGAAGTTGCGAATGTTGGCATTCGTGCCCGCCAGACCATCTCAGATATAAGAGATGTTTCTCATATCCAGCCCCTACTTGAACCTGAGGTAAGGTCTCCAAACTTTGCGGTGCTTTCATGGGATGATGTCAGAAAGCCCAACATACAAGCTACTCTCGAAAGAGTACTTAAGGATTCATCTGAGCTCCTTTCTATCCTCTCTTCGAGTGAATTCCCGCGGTCTCATTTTGAACTCAAAAGCTTTCAAAGCGCCTTAGCACCGCTTCTGAACGAGAAAGCGAGTAGTGCTGCTCCTCTTGTCCCAATACTTGAGTTCCTCGACTATCGGGACTCAGTGGTTACAGCAGCCCTCATCAAAGAACAGGCCTCTCGAAGAATCAAACGAGCGTGGAAAGCAATTTCTCTCAAGCCTGTTCTTGACAATTCACTCTCTCAAAAAAGGAAACAGGCTCTTGATACTGCTTTCAAGCCGAAGTTTTTTCTTACAGAAGCTCGCTTTCGATATGATTGGATCGGAGACAAGAGAAAAAAACTATCAACGCCACTTCGTGCCTCACTCAAAGGAACATTCACTGATGAAGATATTCAATCAATTGAGTGGTATTACTCTGATACTCCCAATAAAAAGAATCGAGCGCGAATGACTGGAAAAGGTGAACGTACATTTACCATTAAAAGAGGTAGTGATATCCAGAGGGCGACTCTTATAGTCGTTGCTACGGCTAAAGATGGATCACAATATGCGAAGGCTTATAAATTCAATAAGCACCTTGAAAAATTTGCATTAAGACCCTTTGATAGGTTCTGGGAGCTGCAATACAAACTCAACCGACCAGACAAGCGTATTGATCAGCTCTTTCTGGTATCACAAGGAGTAAGACAACAGCATGACGAACCAAAAGTGCAACTTGCATCTCAATCCAGCGCACTTCAGATCGGAAGATTCTAGAAAGTAGGCCTACCGCTTCATAAGAAGTGTAACCATAACTGGACAGCCGATAATAGCAGTCACGAGACCTACCGGAATCTCTTGCATACCTCCTAATATACGAGCGGTTGCGTCGCAAAAGACGAGAAAGAATCCTCCGCTATAAAAGCTAAAGGCTATTAGACGAGCATGCGAATGACCAACCATAGCCCGTCCGAAGTGTGGCATGATAAGTCCAATGAAGCCTATCGGACCACAAAAGGCTACGGTAAGCGCAACGAGTAGTGTAGTGAATCCAATCAAACGAAGCTGTAATGCACGTACTGGAACTCCCATTCCATGCGCATATTCTTCCCCGAGAAGAAGGAGATCGAGCGCTGGAGCAGAGTACCGCAAAATCAGTAAAAGTATGAGGGAGAGCGCTAAAAGAAGTAACGGTTTCTCGATTCCCGTAACACTCAGGGTTCCAAAATACCATCCGGTTAACTGCACTATTCCCGCTGGATCTAAAAAATACTGCAGGAGAAAGAGAAGACTGCCGCAAAAGAGACTTAATAAAACTCCACATAAGAGGACCGTGTCTGTCATACGCAATTTATTACTCCTCAGAAATGGCAGTAACACACATAAAGCCGCAATTCCTCCGATAATAGAGCAGATGGTGTTAAGCGATGAACGAAGTGAATCAGGCAGAAAAAACTGACTAATGACATAGCCCACGGCTGCACATCCAGACACACCTAAGGTATATGGTGATGCTAATGGATTCACAAATAATGTCTGATATACCAGCCCGACCAAAGAAAGAATTGCGCCAGCGGCAAAAGCAATGAGAACTCGTGGCACACGCAACTCAAAAAGAACAAAGGATTCCTGCGCCGTTAGTGCTCCACGAAAAAAACGCGGCACAATACTTTCGTAGACACCCGCATTGAGTGCAAAAAGTAGAACTATTACCGATAGTACTATACTTCCGATCCGAAGCCTCGAAGATGCTGACAGAATAGAACCACTCATGACTGCTCTCTCATCCCCTGTGGAGTTAAAACAAGAATCCGCTCGCAAATATCGTGCAGAAATTTTTCATCATGAGATACAATAATTCCAGAGGAGCCCTTCCGGAGCTGATTATTCGCAAGAATATTTCTGATTTCCTGCTCCGCCATACTATCGAGCGCTACAGTCGGCTCGTCAAATATGAAACAGCTTGGTTTTACGAGTAGAGTTGCTCCAAACAGAGCCCGCCTAAGCTCACCACCGCTTAAGCTTGAAAGTGGTATCTCTTTTTTCTCCTGCAGCTGAACAGCCTGAAGTGAGGATAAGACCTCTTCAGATAAGCAAGATGTATTTCGAGAAAACCGATTACGCCAACAACTTGAGTAATACTCAAAGAGCGTAAGACTAGGAATAGACAAAAGAGATTGAGGTATATAACCGAACTTTTTCCGTAGGTCTGCAGACTCGGCTTTTTCCAACGCCTGACTCAGGAAAGTGATTCTTCCTCGTCGGGGACTTACCAGTCCTAGCAATGTCTTAATGAGCGTCGTCTTTCCAACCCCATTCGATCCCATGACACCTATCCATTCCCCCTGCTTCAGAGAAAATGAAATGCTGCTTGCTAATTGCAGATTTGAAAAGCCAATCTCAAGATCACTGACTTCCAATATACTCGCCCAACTTTCATGATTGCTCATTTGTCTTTCCAACTACAAAGTTCGCAAATGCTTCTGCAACCTTAGGATAATCCACTCCGGGAATCAAAAAGAAAGGTTCGTGAGACGCTCCTATTGAGCCGTTCGCTACGGCACGAAGCATCGGAAACTCCTTTCTCCAGCGTTCCTCTATGCGAGTCAGAGTAGAGTTGTTTTCTGAGGAGGGAATTACATGAAAAATGTGAGTAGGATTTAGAGCCATTAATCCCTCCAGAGAGAATGAGCTCAATCCAGTTGTTTTTCCGAGATAGGCCGAATGAATTCCAATTTCACTCAAAACTTCTGAATAGAAACCATCTTTTCCTGATAGAAACAGCCGGCCAATTCCCTCATGAGTCGCTGTTGGATTCCCGATAAGCACCAACACTCTTACCTCATTTAACGTCTTCTTACGAAGAGAGATAAGACGCTCCCTAATATTTTGCATCTTCTTGTCCAGCGTTGTGAGGATTTTCATCGCCTGGCTTTCGAGTTCGCACTGCCTCCCCAACGATTGAATAGAACTTCGAATGTGGTTAACGGAGGAATGATCCATAGACAAAATCGGAATCCGCAGATCTGATACAAGTCGGTGAAAGCTCCGATGTTCCTGAAGAAGGATCACAAGCGTTGGCTTAAGCATGACAAGTGCTTCTCTATTCATTCCATAGAGATCACCGACACGCGCAACCTCTTTTGATACTGACTTATCAAACAACGATACTCCAACCAGATGACGTTGGAGGCCTAGCTCCTGTACTATCTGAGTAATGCTCGGTGCAAAAGAAATAATACGCTGACAAGGAGAATCGCTCGCTTGAGCTGATATTCCGATCACAAACACCGACACGAAGAGTAAAAAACAATATCTCATAGCATCTGAGAGTAGTGGCCGACTCACAGACATATCACAATTCTTTCGTGCTCCGAAGAACATCACAGCATCAGCTCCATCCCTGCGAAAACTCCTCGTCCATACGAGCCGAATCCAAGAACGTCTTGATATTCTTTATCAAAAACGTTTTCAAGCCGACCGTAAATTCGAAGATTCTTTGAAATGTGGCTGGACAAACGAAGATCAACTATTCCATAAGGCGATAACCGCTCGCGAACGGGCGGATAGAGAGAAAAGTTATTATCAAACCGTGCTCCAGTGTATCGATATGATGCACTGAGAGTAGCAGGAATATTTCTTAGAGAGTAAGAAAGAAAAAGATTTATTTGGTCCTTTGCTCGGCGGAGCAACTGCTGATCTGTTTGAACATCCTTGGTATTCAGCAAAGTATAATCTAGGCGAATCTTTAGATTCTCAGTTGGCTCATACTCCCCATAAAACTCGAGGCCATCAATCTTTGCTTCATTAATATTCTGAAAGAGAAACGTGGCAGGATCAAAGGTAATTAACTGGTCTATAGATTGCTGATAGTAGGTAAGTCCAATGCTGGCATGATCATTGGCCAAAGTATGGTCTACACCTAACTCCCAACTCTCACTCTCCTCTGGATCAAGCTCTGGCGAGCCATAGGTAGAGAAAAGCTGGTTGAGTGACGGTGCTCTGAATCCAGTACCGATTGCACCTCGTACCTTTAGAGTCTTGTCTAAGAAATAAATAACGGGAGATACGTTATAGGTCATCCTATCGCCGAAGACCTCATGGCTATCTAAGCGCAACGCTGATGAGAACGAGATATTATCACTTACTGACATGAGCCCATTGATAAAGTAGGCGCGATTTACTGCATCGAATGGACCAAACCTCGACTCAAAAGGACCAAAGACTCCGTCTGATTGATAGAGCGAACTCCCTCGCTCTTTTTGAAATTCAAAACCGGCAACGAGCCTGAGACTATCACTAAGAGAGAACGTATTGATCCAGTCCGCTGTGAACATTTCACCACGATAACGACTACCCAGCTCATCGAGCGGATTAATACTATCAGGGACGTTTTCATCTTTGAGGTCATGATACGCATACGAAATGCCAAATGCCGGTATCCATAAGCCTTCAAGCAATTCTCCTGAGAGAGCTGAACGCCAAAATAGCTCCTCGTTTTTCAAGTCTCTATTTGGATCATCGCCACCGATACCACCTTGATTATCGAGCCCTGCACCGGAGCGATTCAAACGAAGCGTATTATCAAGAGTCCCCCCCCATAATGAGTTGTATTTGGCTCTGAGGGTAAGACTGGTATTTTCAAAATTGTCTCGCTCACTGTTTCCCGCGCGTTCATCTGCTGCCGAGATCCCCCCCTCCTGCTCTCGAACAAAACTCAAAGAGGTATCAAGCTCTTTCGTAGAATGTGCAACATAGAGCTTTTGAGCAAAACGCTTGAACGTACCGCCCTCTGTTGAGACTTTAAAACGAGGTCCTGCTTCGCCAGTTTTGGTAATGATGTTTATCACACCACCAATTGCATTCGATCCCCAAACCCCGCTCTGTGGGCCACGTAATACTTCAATCCTTTCAACATTTTCTAAAGAGAGCGCTCCAAAATTAAGCGTGCGAGTCGGTGTTACAGGATTATTCAGTTCAATCCCGTCGAGAAGCACGAGAACGTGCTCCGAATTTGCCCCTCGCATAAAAATTGAAGTATTGCCACCTCTGCCTCCACTCCGTACTACATCAAGACCAGGATACCCACGTAGCAAATCCGCAACATTGACGTACTGCGAGCGTTCGATCTCATCAGAGGAAATAACAGTCAACGACCCTCCGAAGCTTGATATGTCAGATGTGGAGCGATGCGGTGTTACAATTATTGACTCTGTTTCAGCTCTCACCGTCTCTATTTCGACGAGCGATGAGCAGACAATTCCAACAAGAAAAAAAACTTTAAATCGAAACATATAAGAACACCCCTATGACTACGCACTGCGGTTTTGCAACTACTCGACCTATCAAGGCCATCTCGAGCTACGCCAGAAAATAAGTGAACAAGCATACCTATATCGCCGTTGTGGCTACACCACGACGTTTTTATTTCTATCCTGAGCTCTGCTAACAGCGTTATTTGACGCTGACACCCCAATCCGCGAGGGCGTCTCCCATGTCATTTGAGATAGGTCTTCTGACTTACTGTCTTTCGCTCTAGAGCCTTCCCGAAGAGAGGTAGTTCTTCAGTGGCTGCTTTCCCAGTTCGATTCCACAATCAAGCCGATTATGGTGACAGATTACAGCGGCGGGACCGTGGCGGAATCTCACCGCTTCTTCCCTTGAATCTCTTCCTTGGTTATCTCTCTGTTGATGTCATCGTGTCAACTCAAACACATCCAGTATTACTTAGCTTATTGAAATACTTGTTCCTTTCCGTTACCGAGAACGAAGGGAACAATCAGCAGGGTAATACATTCCGATTTTAGAGTTGGGAATATAAACACCTCGTCTTCTTCCGGAGTTTGCTCTTCCTCGATTTCACTCCTTGCTTCCCTCCTCTCATAAAAACAAAAGGCCTTCTCCTTCAACTCCTACCAAAGGGGTCCTTCCAAAATACGGGCCGTCGATTTTATCTTAGAAAGCTCAGAAGGGTCTCGTAGACAGCTGGCAAACCTGAGGCAAATCAAGCAATTTGCCACATAAGATACTTGAATTATTGCAATTTTACTTTTAATGCTCTTTACAGGAAAAGTGCCTCAATTCAGGGAAAATACGTCCATATACGTACCACGATGCAACCGACTTGATTTTTAGAGCGCTTCACGGCAAAGTATCGGGGCAACTATCTGAATATACTCGCCCGCACGGGGTGAACGGTGCTATAACACTGGTGCTGTAGAATCGGTGCTATAAAAGCCCGATCAGAAATCTGACGTGGCGTGCTTCCGCTCTGACAGCAGACGGCAAGGTATTTGGAGAGTAAGCAACAATTTTTAAAGAGATTTACATACTAACGAACCGCGGAGCATTATTTGGTAAACTATCGAAGGGGTGGACGAGGAAGAAGAGCCCCTGTACAAGCCCAAGAAGACACTCACCGTATCAATACAAATATCCGAGTCCCAGAAGTACGGGTTATCGATGACGAAGGAAAGCAACTTGGCGTCATGGCGACTTCGCATGCCCTGAGTCTTGCAGAGGATAAGGGACTAGACCTTGTTGAAGTAGCACCGAACTCAAAGCCGCCAGTTTGTAAGTTTATGGACTATGGCAAGTTCAAGTATCGAGAGCAGAAGAAAGAAACTGAAGCAAAGAAGAAGCGGGTAGAAACCTCCTTAAAAGAGCTACGAATCCGCTATCGAACAGACTCCAGTGACCTTGAAACAAAACTAAAGAAGGCAAGAGAGTTTCTCGGTGAGGGAGACAAAGTCAAGTTCTCGATGAGATTCCGTGGTCGAGAGGTAATGTATATGGACCTCGGAATTGAAAAGTTTGAAGAGATTGTAGAAGAACTCAAAGATGTAGCTGCGATTGATGAGCGCTCACCAGCCCGGGGAAGACAGATTTATATTGTACTTGCCCCGTTAAAAGCGACCTCCAAAGGAGCAAGCTCAAAGACAAAGAGCACCAAAGAAAAGGGCGCGTCAGAGAGCGTAGAGAGTTCCAACACCAATGGCAGTGAACAAAGCACCACTTCTCAGGAAGTGAAGGGCGAAGAAAAGCCAGAAAGTGCACAACAGGTAGAGGCAGTAACATCCTAAGCAGTAATATCCTAATTCGAGAATCCACTCGGTTATTGTGGTATTATCGGGTTGAAATCCCTTCGCTCTCCCTGGTTGGAGAGAAGCGTTCAATGCTTTAAGCGAAGAATTACCGCTCTACGATACGGTCGAACACGAGAATGTAACATGGACAAGCCAGTATCTCACTTTCATTCACCATCAACTGGAGGCCGATCGGCTTCTCTCATAAAACAGATCTATAGTGCAGAAAATCCCGTTGCGTTTACGAGGGGAATTCCAGCCCAAAGACTCTTCCTTGCCTTAAAAGACCAGGGATTGGAATCCTCAATTGAAATTCTGGAAATGGCAAGTCGAGAGCAAATGCAACTCATGTTAGATTTTGATCTCTGGAGCTTTGATACTTTCGAAGAGTCACAAGTCTGGCAATGGCTTGAGCTTGCAGATACGAGCGAAGATTTGACGATACTACAGAAGACGCTCCATAGCCTCGATCCAAAGTTAATAGCTCTACTTATTAGCCGTCACCTTGAAGTCATCATCATGGAAGAGGCAACCGAACAACCGCCGGCAGATGGCTTTCATACGCCAGATAAAGGCTCAACATGGATGCGCTCAACTCTAGAGGATCAACATCAAGACTTTCTCTTTAAGAGACTGCTCGCCATCGTCTTCGAAACCAGCCCCGAGCTCTTCTATCAACTTATCGGCATTCCTGCTGTAAGCACTCCGACAGTCATAGAGGAAGAGGCCTATCAGGAGAAAAACAAAAGACTCTTGGCCGAAGGGTTTCCAGATCATGACTGGGCTGCAGAATTGAACGCCGCTTTAGCAATCTCAATGGCAGTGCAGGCAATAGAAAGTGAAAATCT
>RFPC01000083.1 GCA_009926305.1 bacterium | reverse complement strand
AGCTTCGTTAGTCTCTTGGTCGGGCAGGAGCTGCGTCGTCGTAGTCTTGAGCCTAGCCAGTATTCGGATGCTGATGTGGTGGATGCCAGTCAGTATGCTCGATTTTGGCAGAGAGGGGTGCACGTAACAAGCGACGGCAATCAGCCGATGGTGGAAAAAAAGACCGTCTTGGGGGTGATTCTGCCACTTACTGGAGAACAGGCAGCACTTGGTGAAAAGGTAAAGAACGGAATTGAGCTTGCTTTTATGGGACAAGGTGGTGAACACGACTTTGTTATGGACTTTCGAGATTCACGAGGTGAGCCCCTTGCTGCGATGAGCGCCTATAGATCGTTTGTAAATGCAGATTCTCCCACGGTCGTTCTGGGACCTCTTCTTTCCGAGGCTTCTGAAGCAGTAGCTGAGGTTGCTGAGCGTTCTGAATTGCCTGTCATGGTCTTTTCTAAGAAGAGTACATTTGAAACCGGTGAAAATATATTTCGCTTGGGACCAACTCTCCAGTCACAGATGAGAGCGTTGTTAGACAAGGTAGTCCCAGTCAAGGGGATTCGCCGAATGGCAATTGCAGTGCCAGTTGGAGCAGTTGGGGACTTCTATCGAGAAATGTTTCTTCAAGAAGTAGCCAAATATGATGCTGAGGTTGTGTACCAAGCCCGGTATCTTGCTGGGAACGATACCGAGCTCGTTGCGATGTCGGCAGAGCTCGAGCTCGTTGATGCTGATGGACTCTTTTTCCCAGGATCACTGAAGGAGGCAAGCCGATTAGTCGGTAATTTTTCTCAACAGACAAGAGATCGCTTAGTCTTGCTTGGCCTTGGAACATGGGATAATCCGAGAGAGCTTCAGAAGTCTCGGTCAGTGCTGAACGGAGCCATGTTTGTAAGCCCGTTCAATACGCGCAGTGAGCGTGGTGTGGTGAAAAATTTTCAAGAGGCCTATAAGCAACAATATGGAGTTGCTCCAGATTTTCTTGCCGCGCAAGGATTTGATGCAGCGACTCTCGCCATTTCAGCCTTTCGTCAAGCGCAACAAGAAGAGCTTTCTTACTCGGAAGGGCTTCGAAGTATTGAGCAGTATAACGGTCTGACGGGGAGGATAGTGGTTGAGGATAGTGGTGAAATGAGAAGAGATTTTGAGGTTCTTGAAGTGCGAGACGGACAGCTGGTGGCAGTTGATATTGCTGAATCATCTCTGGTAGTTACTCCATCTTATGCTCTTGAAGAAACCTCAGCAGACGTGCTTCTCGATGAGATGGATGAATACCGCTAAGACCGCATCGTGATATACTGAGGGGAGGAGAGATTCGGTATGAAAGAAGAGAGACCTTCAGTTTCAGAAGCTGAGTTGCTTGCAGAGGGAGAGGAATGTGTTCTGCCTTCGGGTGACCATATTTCATCACCGTTGCCACTCCTTGCTACAGGAGAACTTGTCCCATTTCCGGCTGTCGTTATGTCTCTTATCGTACGGGGTGCTGAGGGGATAAAGGCACTTCAGGCTTCTTCAAGAGACAGTGATGATTATCTGATTCTTGGGGTGTTGGTACAAGATGCAGAGACCTCCGCTCTCGATCCCGAGACAATAGAGGAGATAGCCGTCCTCGGAAAGATTTTGAGAACAACCTCTCTCTCTGATGGATCAATAAAAGCACTGGTGCAGGGAATGTGCAGAGTCAAGATTACCTCGCTTAAAGTGAAGAAGGGATTCTTTCATGCTGAGTTTCGACCTGAGAATTTGGATAAGCAGTTAGCGTTTAGCGCTGAACATGAGGGGCTCATTCACCGCATTATGGAGAATGTACGTGTTCTAGTGGATCATGAGTTTTTTCCGGAAGAGCTTCTTGTCATACTCGAAAATGCGGAAGGACCCGCTGAAATTACTGATATTTTAGCAGCGCATCATCAACTGGAGCCACAGATTGGATATCCATTCCTTGAAGATTTTGACCCGCTATCACGCTTGCAACTTGTTGATGATTTGTTGATCTCAACGCTGAATCGATTTCTCATAGGAGAGCGGCTTCGCGTACAGGCAGAAGAGAATTTATCCTCAGAACAGCGTGAGTATCTCCTTCGTTCTCAACTTCGTCTGATTCAACAAGAGCTGGGGGATGAGCTTGAGGAGGACTACGAGGGGCTAGAGGAGCTCCGCGAGTTACTTGAAAGTTCAAAGCTGCCAGCAAAAGTGAAAAAAGAGGCAGATAAGCAGTTTTCTCGTCTCGAGCGTATGCCTTCAGAGTCTAGTGAATATGCGCTACTGAGAACATATCTTGAGTGGTTGACCGATCTTCCTTGGGCAAAACGGTCAAGAGAGCGGCTAGACTTAAAGCGTGCGAATACCATTTTGACGAAAGAGCACTATGGCCTAGATAGAGTGAAAGAGCGCATCATTGAATATCTGAGTGTACGGAAGCTGCGCCGCGATCCTGTCGGACCAATTCTCTGTTTCGTCGGGCCCCCGGGGGTAGGAAAGACTTCTTTGGGTCGCTCAATTGCGCATGCTACCAATCGAGAGTTCGTAAGAATATCTATTGGCGGAGTCCGTGATGAAGCTGAGATTCGTGGACACCGTCGCACCTACGTTGGAGCGCTTCCCGGAAGAATTATTCAGGGATTAAAGCAAGCTGGCACAAAAAATCCTGTATTTGTTTTGGATGAACTTGATAAGGTTGGATCCGATTTTCGAGGAGATCCTTCTTCTGCTCTATTAGAAGTTCTTGATCCTCAGCAGAACTCTGAATTCGTAGATCACTATCTCAATGTTCCGTTCGATCTTTCGCAAGTAATGTTCATTGCTACCGCAAATACTATTGATACCATACCAGAAGCCTTACTGGACCGCCTAGAAGTGATAAATATTTCTGGATATACGCGAGAAGAGAAGCTCCATATAGCGGATCGTTATCTTGTGCCGCGGCAGCTAGATAGTAATGGACTTGCAAAGTTTTCAATTGCTTTTGAAAAAAGCGCGCTGACCGAGATGATTGACCGATATACTCGTGAGGCTGGTGTGCGAAACCTCGAGCGAGAAATTGGGACGATTTGTCGAAAAATAGCGAGAGGTTATGCCGAAGGGAAGCATAGAAAGAGAAAAGTCACGGTAGAGTATATCCACGACTGCCTCGGACCAACTCGCTATGATCCTGAATCAACAGATGAAGAGAGTGTTGTTGGCTTAGTTCGGGGGCTCGCCTGGACAACCGTTGGGGGAGAGCTTCTTCCAATTGAAGCTTCGGTAGCTGAAGGAAGAGGAGCTCTCATTCTTACGGGTCGACTCGGAGAAGTAATGCAAGAGTCAGGTAAAGCAGCTCTCTTTTTTGCTCGTGCTAATGCTGAAAGACTAGGTCTTGATCCGAAGTTTCATGAAAATAAAGATATTCACGTTCATGTGCCCGATGGAGCAACACCAAAAGATGGACCATCTGCGGGGATTGCGCTCGTAACAGCACTTGTAAGTGCACTATCAAACCGTCGTGTCGATAAAGACATTGCAATGACTGGAGAAATTACTCTGCGTGGTAATGTAAGACAGATCGGTGGGCTAAAAGAGAAAGCACTTGCAGCGTTACGCTACGGTATCTCTCGCATTATTATCCCATTCGACAATCTCAAGGATGTAGAAGAAATACCTCAGCAACAGCGAAAAAAACTGAAGTTCATACCAGTAAAGCACGTGAATGAAGTGTTGGATATTGCCTTGCTCGATGGTACTCCCTCGCACAAGAAGATCTCCAAGAGGGAGTCAAAGAAAGCCAAGGTGAGTTCGAAGTCACCAAGAGCCAGACAGAAGCGGGGTTCTATGTGAACTGGCATGGAATGCTGTTGATTGTCTTGCTGAGTTTTTCTCTTCTTTCGCAGGGTGTTCATGCCGAAGAGTGGTGCATTTATGAAAACGCGCAGGGGGTAGTGCGTAAAGTACAATCATTGAGGCAGATACCCCAAAATTTGCGAGGCTCTGCCCGTTGCTCTATATCGCTTAGTGCGAACGAGGAAGTATTAGCAAAGCCTCAGGAAATCAAAATATCAGGAAGTGAACGAAAAGAGAGGATGCTTACCTCTCTGGGTCCTATAAACCTGAGATGGTCACGAGATATCGAGAAAATTCTCGGGAGAAGTCCCTTCAGAGCTATGGCTGACGCGAGTCGAATGGTCAGTAAGACGCTGAAGCAGGAGAGCTTTCCTCAAGAGTACAGGAATATATCGGTTGAATGGGAAGTTATTTTTTTGGATGAGGAGTTGCCAGAAGATCAAATCCCACTACATTTTATCTCAAATTGTCATCCAGCTTGGATGACTCCACCTGCAAACATTTACGTCGTAGCTCAACGTGTTGTTGCTGGATGTCTGGGGAGCGGAAGAATCCCCCAGGAAGATATTGAACGTGAGATGACCACAGTACTAGCGCATGAAATGGGACATGTCCTTGAGTCAACGATTCTTTCGGCAAAAGGTTTTCAGCGAGAGAGATGGAGAGCGGAGGGATTTGCTACTTTTTTTGAGAGATTAGCAGCTCGTTACTCACGCTTTGTTTCTACAGATTTTATTGAACAGCGGCATTCAGCATTGGCACGTAAGAGCTTTCAAGCTATGCCTGACAACTTTATTTTTAGAGGTAGAGCTGAGGACTATGCGCGGGCGTCAATGTACTTGCAGGCAATCGTAAATGATCGAAGCATTAAAGGTTTAATGGCGGTGTATCGTCGAATCGACTCGGGCAAGCAGGGACTGCGAGAGGCTATCTACAAGGAAACGGGATGGTCAGAGAAAATGCTTGAGGAAAAGGCACGAAAAGCTGCTGGTTTCTGAGTATATGAGGATAAGACCGACTGCATCCGCCCCCCAGATCTGCTTATACACGGGCAGAAAAGACTGCAGAAAATACTCGGGAAGAAAATGCTCGAGAAGAAAATGCTATAGCCGGGGTCTTGTACTACGGCCCTCTTTACCGTACCCCCCTCTTTACCGTACCCCAAGGAGCTCAACATCGAAGAGGAGCGTTGCATTTGGAGGAATGACATTCCCTGCCCCTCTGGTGCCATAACCAAGCTCTGGAGGGATTATAAGTGTGCGTCTCTCACCCACTTTCATGCCAGCAACTCCTTCATCCCATCCTCGTATGACCTGACCTACGCCGAGGACAAAGGAAAAGGGCTGTCCACGGTCTCGAGAGCTGTCAAACTTGTTTCCTCTCTCGTTATTTCCTGGATTAAGGAGCCACCCAGTATAATGAACCTGTACTTGCTCCCGCTCATTGGCCTCTTCGCCAGCGCCTTCTACATCTTTTCTAATTTTCAAGCCAGAGGCAGTTGCTGAGAATTCAGAGAGCTCAATAGTCTGAGGATTATCATTCGGAGAAGCTTCTGAAGTCATAGTATACACCGCAAAAAGGAGAGGAATTAGTAAAATTGAAACTCGTTGTAACATTTCGACAGTGTAGCATGATGTATTTTTATCTGCCAAGAGTGATTCCAAAGATGCGGATGTCACAATAAAAAAATTTCGGTGATTAGCCGCCTGCTTTCTTCTTGCTCGGCTGCAAGTCTTTCAGGAGATCACCGAATGTCGGTTTGACGTCTGAGATGCTATCCGGGTTATTATCGTCATAAGAGGGAATACCTAGACAATCCGAGTGTCCATTTTCAAAGGGATTTATTGAGAGGATGAGACTTTCTTGTAGAATCTCCTCAAGATCAATCTGCTCTCCATCGAAATATACGATCCCGATATCATCATCCCATTCAGAGGAGGATGTCGCTCGATCAATTCCAGGACGTTTTGATTTTTCTTTGAGTACTATAGAAAGTTGTTGGGAGATTTCGCGTTCAATTGGTTGGAGGCACCTTCCGCACGGTTGCTTGTAGTGAGCTTTAATTGTCCCTTGAAGCTCGGCACCAGCGAGCTCTGGCTTTATACGGATTGAAAAACGAGGGGCTGATAGAAATTCGACATCATTATCGGGAGCCTCATTCATGCGGGAATTGAGTGCGGTGAGCTGCAAGTGGTCAGCTACCTCCAATCCTCGGGAGGGGATGTCAGTAATACGAATAGTGATCAATGAGCGGCTCCTCAAATAAAACTCAATAAAACCCATTACTTACTTCCTCTCCTGATGAAGGACTTGGGAAGCAGATTTTTGGGTTTTCTATAAATTAACGGTATTTTCACGGGAAAGAAACATCGCGTTTCATTTTTCGATGAATAAGGTATACAAATACGCTATCGAGACATTGCACATTTTTACTTTTGGAGGAGTGAACGGATGGGAGTGAATAAAGCTATTCTGGTAGGACGGTTAGGGAAAGACCCTGAGATTCGGTATACCCAGTCTCAAACTCCAGTCGCTAATTTCAGCCTTGCGACCAGTGAGAGGCGAAAAGATCCCCAAAGTGGAAATTGGTTGGAGCAGACCGAGTGGCACAACATTGTAACGTTTGGAAAAACTGCGGAGAATTGTTCTAACTTTCTCAAAAAGGGGCGCGAAGTCTATATCGAAGGGCGGATTCAGACCCGTAAGTGGCAGGATAAAGAAGGAAAGGATCGGTGGACCACGGAGATAATAGCCAATACGGTTCAGTTCCTTGGAGGAAGAGATGGTGCAGGCAGCGAGAGTGATGGAGGATACTCCCGCCCTACTGATAGCAATGAAAGTGCACTCAGCTCTCTTCCCTCGGCAGATAGCCTTTCGGGGAGTGATGTCTCGTTTGATGATGATGATATCCCATTCTAGGAGACTATTTTTATAGTCACCTGACTGCTGCTATAGAGTCATATGATTGGCAGCTTTTAGAGCTGCCAATCGAGAAGTTATCAGAGATCGCTAGCAAGGCAGGTAAGTAAAGGGGAATTGGAGCCAACTCAGTGTAGGAGTTGATCGCCTTGCGTTAGAGTCAAGTGAAGTTTCATGGAGGATACGCCATTATGGGCTGGTCAGATGTGAAACGTATGTTGCTTCCAGTGCTGTTCCTTCTTCTTCCGGCTCTCGTCGCGAGTCAATCTGATTATCAATTCGCCTGTGTGCTCGCTCTTTTCGTTAGTGTCATCTTGCTCTGGTTTACAGAGGTACTACCACTTCCAGTAACGGGTCTGTTGGTCCCGGTCTTAATAGCCCTTTATGGGCTTATGCCGCCGAAATCTGCATTTTCATCGTTTGGAAGTGACATTCTTTTTCTCTTTATTGGGTGCTTCTTACTCGGAAAAGCAATGCAAAAGCATGGCTGGGATCACCGAATGGCATGTTGGATGTTTACCCGGCAATTCGCTACCCGTTCTTCGGGCAGCCTTTTGGTCGTAGTCAGTGCAATAGCATGGTTTCTCAGTATGTGGATTTCAAACACAGCAACCTGTGTCATGTTAACACCGATATGTCTCGGTATTATTCAGGTTTTAGAGCCGTACTTTCCGTCAGCGAAAGAGCAACGCTCTTTTACCATACGCATACTGCTCTCGTGTGCCTTTGCCTCTACTATGGGCGGGCTTGCAACTCCCATCGGTACTCCTCCCAACCTTCTCGCCATTGAGTTTTTAGAAAAGCAAGGTCTATACGTCAATTTTTTTGAATGGCTGAAAGTGGGGCTTCCAGTGTCCCTCTTTATGATCCTTCTTCTTCATTTGCTCCTTGGTCGATTGTTTCCAGTTTGTGAACTTGAGTTACAAGGAGTGCGAGCTCACTTCAGGCAAGAGTGGGAAAAGCGAGGCCGTATTCGAGGCGAAGAACTACAGGTCGCCGTTGTTTTTCTCCTCGCTGTATTATTTTGGACTCTACCGGGACTACTTGATAGTGGTCTTGGTAAAGAGCATTGGTTAACGAGCTTCTTTGCCCCCTTTTCTCTGAGTGTCGTTGGTATTCTTGCCGCAGTTATACTTTTTCTGCTTCCGACCCCAGATGGAGGAACAAACCTCGCTTGGAGTGATGCGCAAGATATTGATTGGGGTACCATCCTCCTTTTCGGTGGTGGAATATCTCTTGGAACATTACTCGATCATTCTGGCTTTGCATTAGAGGTTGGAAATGTTGTGTTACCGGTCGGTGCTGGACTCGCATTTACTGTTTGTATATCTGTTTTTCTTTCTATTCTTCTTTCTGAATTTGCTTCAAATACGGCGTCAGCCTCTGTCGTATACCCTGTAATTCTCGCCACTCTGATGCAAAATGAGTTCTCGGGTATGACCACCATGCTTATTCTCATGGCAGCATCATTCGGCGCTAGCTTTGGATTCATGCTTCCTGTCTCAACGCCTCCAAATGCAATTGTTTTTTCAACTCAAAAAATCCCTTTAAGAGAAATGATTCGAGCAGGTATTTATTTTGATATCTGTGGTGCTCTTATGATTGTAGGATGGATTCTACTGCTCTTATGACATGTTCTCATGAGACGGAGATAAGAGTTCGTCGCCTAGATGATACTCGATGCAACTACCGTAATCATGTAGTCATGTGTAAGGTTGTGCTTCTCTAATAACGGAGAAGGCGCGACTCTCTCTGCTACGCGATGGACCAGAGGCGGCTTTGTCAAAGAGTCTATTTGAGTGTTGTCTGCTGGCCATCCATGATGAAAAAGGATTTCTCCCTCTTGCGGATAAAAGATGTGAGCGTCTTCTTCTATAAATAGAGAATCATCATGAGGATCAATTTCTACAGAGCTATTGGCAATAAACTCAGTGGTAGGACCAAAAAGTTTATAGGTAGCAGCTAGAGCGACATCATAGTGCCATCCGCTTCCCACCAGTAGGTTGGAGGTTATAAGAAGATTGGTATGATTCCCTGTATAGGTACTGATAATGTTTCCAAATTCAAAGATTTCTTCCTGTAATGACTGAAGAAAGTATTTTTCCGTTTCAGAGAGAGTCGTTAGTGTAGGAAAAAGATGTTTCTGAATGCTTTCAAGTTGAAGTTCTTTTGCCTTTGGCGTTATACGGGGTGAGTACAATGAAATTGGATGCTCCAGAAGTTGGCGCTGTGCTTCTTCACTGAGTGATGAAAGGGCGGGTCGTTTACTCGGAGTAATAACGGCATTAATGTGAGGTAGAGCAAGTTGATTTGATACCTCATCAATGGAAGCAGTTCGGATAGCATTTAATGGCAGTTGGTTGCGAAGAGATTTGCCGATAGTTTCAGAAGACAAGTTCCCGTCACTATTCTCTTTACTCCGTAAGTGGTGCATACGTTCTTCCCGACGTTTTTACAGCAATCTTCCTTAGGAGTTATGGTGAAAAGTCCCTTCCATGTAGCTATTGAGTGAAATCGCTTTACGATGCGTAGCATTGTACAGGGCTGGATTAGTTAAGAGGCTGATTATACGAGGGATTCACTGTTCTGGAGACAGGGGTTCAAGGATGTCAAGCTGATCGCTTCCTGAACTCTGACTGACGAGATTTCGAGAGTCGATATCGGAAACATTCAGAATCGGAGCTGGAATCCCTTCTTTGAATTCCTGAGAAGAGCGAAATATTCTTGCCTCATCCCATAATCCTGCTTGAATAACACTGGTCAGAATTTTATTCCCGCCTTCAATGATCAGAGAGCCAATCTTTGCTTCATAGAGTTTCGGTAAGATTGCTGCCCAGAAATCCGCATGTGACCCAATGTCTGGGTACGGAATCCAATCAAGGTTTTTCGCAGAAGGTTTTTTATGAGAAATAATAATCGTCTTTTCAGATCCATCAAAGATATGGTGCTTCTTCGGAACCGTACTGTCTCTATCAACTAAAATTCGTATCGGATTTCGTCCAACAATAGAGCGGACAGAAAGCTGTGGATTATCTTTCAGTGCAGTTGTTGTACCGACCAAAATGGCGTCTTCTTCAGATCTCCATTGATGAACGCGTATTCTTGATTGTTCGCTACTGATCCATCGAGAAGAATAATCAGGGCGCGCAATAAATCCATCGCGTGTTTCAGCCCATTTAAGAATTACATACGGACGCTGCTCTTTGATGTTTGTGAAAAATCTACGATTCAGGTGCCAGCATTGTGAAGGAAGGATT